>JAQVRW010000315.1 GCA_028700875.1 Candidatus Zixiibacteriota bacterium
GAGAAAGTCGTTGCTGCCGGACATTGACATATCGAAATGCTGCGCCAGCCATCGATAAGTATACCGCGTCTCGCTGGTGAATAAATTCCCGGCAAAGGAATGTTTATATGGCGTCTTGCTCCCGGCGTTCGCCACTGAAACCAGCGCAAGAGCAACCAGAAGTACCGTCAAAGTCCGTTTCATCATCGGTTACACCTCCTCTTTATACAAACCGTGGTTAGGAAGGCAAAAACCCTGCCGCGCTTCGGCTTGTATAACCTGCTGTCTGATAACAGAATGCCGGATCCGTCCAAGGTCGGGTGTGTTCAAGTGCTGAATCTGTCCTCATTTTGCACAGCCCCAGTATACACATTCTCTAATATCCTTGTACACTAAAATTATCGGCATCAGAACGCAAATTCCCCATTTTTTTATGGGGCAATCAGGTCCTGAACTTAGGGTCTGACTCGATATTCGCATTTTGGAATCGTAAGACTTAGTATCGGACTTGGAGCTTGCAATAACCGGGTAGACAGTCGTAGTATCAGCGGATCTTGATTCCCAACACCTTAAGCGACCGGACTTTTTCGACGGGAACAAAACCATCGGCGAGGAATCCCTTTTGAGAGGCTTCATCTTCCTTCGGGCATAGCGCCAGAATTCGCAGGTTTTTCGGGGTGTAATATTTGAGCCTGTATCGAATACCGATTTGATGTAGCCCCCGGTCCCGGAATAAAGGTGAGGTGTAATCGTCGGCGAAAGCGACTTCATCGTCTTCAAGATGAAAAACGCGGGAGGAAGCGATGTCTTTCTTGAATAATCCCCAACATATCGAGGCCAGAGTGCCGTTGCAGCGGATGGCAAAGCAGTCGCCGCCGTCGGTGAAACGGTTTTCGACCGCGAGATGCTCGCGCGTGCCCGGTTCGAATCCCATAAAGGCGGCGATGACCCCGATATCCTTTGGGTACAATCGCTCGACGGTGATTTCAGGCCGGGGCGGCGCAGGCGAATTCGCGTTCCCCTTGTATTCCAGCACCAGAGCGACCTTGGATTCATAGATGGGATGCAGAGGCTTGCGCCAGAAGGCCCGGCACAGGGCCGCGGAGCCGTGGTCGGCGTAATAGGCGTACACCTTCGTTTTGCGATACATCCATCGTTTGTTTTCGGCCAGCTTTCTTGCCGGAAGGGTTCGTTTCAACCATTCATAGAAACGCATCCGGCGGTACGCGCCCGAACTTTTGAATATCGACACCCGATAATTGATCGCCTCCCGATTGGCGAAAATCCCCTTGTGCGCCCTGGCCCCGCGGGTATGGTCGACCATGGCGTACCCGCGTCTTACGCAATCATCGACGATCATGGTGATCAGGATATTGCCGGGGGAATGCTTGGAGTAAAAACGATTGTGCACCAGCGTGTAGAGATAGGCGGTGTTGTTGTACCGATAGGTGAAGAACCAGGCGATCGGCCGGTCCTGATGACGCAGAATCTTGAAGCTGATATATCCGGCCGGCCCGAGGTTTTTGACCAGGTTTTCGTAGAAAGCGCGGAAGGCCGGTTTATTGAATTTGCTGGGTGTGGCGGTGCCCTCCCAGCGAACGATATGGGCATGGAAAAAAGCCGGCAGATGGGCCAGAATCTTTTCCGGGTCGTCGATTTGTTCCAGCGTCAGTCCGCCCGCCTCGTCGAGATGCTTCATGCTGCGTTTGAGGGTCGTTTTGCGCGGAAGCTGGAAGGCCGTCCGTTTGTCCTCGGGGCCCTCGTAGACATAGGCCATGCAGGTTTCGATTTCCTTGATCTCGAACCGCGAGCGGTTCTGCGTCAGGACGTCGCGAAAAGCGGCGGTGGTCGCCGAGGCCTGACCGATTTGCGACAACTCCACCCGGTCCCATTCGTCGCGATGCGCCTCCAGACAGGCGCAGACCAGCCCGACCAGCTTCTTCTTGTCCGGCCCGATGATGTCGGCATAATCGGCGTTGGGCGTACCGATGAACCGGATAATCCTGCTCTTCCGTCCCAGGAACCCTGTGCGGGTCAGCATCAGGGGGGCCAGACCGACGAGCTTTCTGTCATCGCGTATGGCCAGGATGTACAGGGAGTGTTGATGATGGAACGCCTGCCACCACGATCGGACCCATTCGTGGGTGAGAAAGACGTTATTGGTGTCGTTTTCGGTCAGGAGTCCGTTCCACTCCGAAGCCAGCGCCTCGAACGCCTCCATACTTTCGATTTTAGAAACTGTTTCCATAGAATTTGCGCCGGCGTTTTATGTCCCGACCTTAGATCGTCCGGGCGATAAACTAGGGCCGGCTCCGAACCGGGGCAACAAGTATTTATTCCGCCCGGTCCGGTTGAGGCCGGTTTCGGTCGTGACCGCGGCCTTATCATGTCCGGCGGCGGCCTCTATCACAGTCTTATTCGTCACCTCTGAGATTGGGGAAATAATCATTTCTTGCGGACCTTGAAGTCCTCACCCTGTCCAGGCCGAAGCAAGTCGCGGTAGAGTTGTTCATGCTTTTTGACAAACCGATTCATCGAAAAACGGCGCCGCGTTTCGGTCCGGCCGTTTTCGCCGAACTTTCGCGCCAGGGCGTGGTCGTCCAGTATTTTCCTGATCGCCTCGGACAAGGCGGAGGCATCGGCGATAGGAACGACCAGTCCCGTATGGCCGTGGGCGACGATCTCGGCCGGTCCGCCGCTGTCGGTGACGACGACGGGAAGACCGGAAGCCATGGCCTCGACGGTCGCTATGGAGAAACCCTCGTGCAACGATGAGGAAACATAAACGTCGGCTGCCCCCAACAGGGTCGATATGTCCCAGAAATCGCCCAGAAAGGTGACCGCGGCCCGTTGCAGCCGTTGCTGCAGCAGTTTCTTCAGAATCGGTTCTTCATTCCGCGTGTCTCTTCCGGCGATCATGAGATGGATGCCGGGATAGGTATCGGTCAACCGCTCGACGGCGTCAAAGAGAAACTGATACCCCTTTATTTCCCGCAGATGGCCGACGGCGGCGACGATCGGTCCTTCCGGGGATACCTGATGCTTTTCCCTGAAGGCCCGGATGGAGTCAGAATCCGGCCGATGGGCCAGGCGGGTCTCATCGAAAGCGTTATGAATGACCGCAACCTTCGCCGGCTTGATGCCATAGACGTCAATCAGTTCTCGTCTAAGGTATTCGGACACGGCCACGGTCCGGTTGGAAAAGAGACCCGCCAGGTGAGTGAATGATTTACCCTTGCGTGATGCCTCTCTGACCTGAATGCCGTGGACGGAGGCCACGCTGCGTATGCGGCACCAGCGTGAGGCTATCCAGTTATATGTGTTCATTCTCATCAAGTGGCTGTGGACGATATCGATGTCGTTTTCCCGGATGATCGAGATCAGGTGTTTCAGAGTCGTAAAGCTGAAACCGTTGGCTCTGGGAAGGATATGCATCTTGACGCCGGTGGCGGGAAGGCCAAGGTGCAATTCCGATTCTCCCACCAGGGCGACGGAGACATCGAATTCGTCGGGATTGAGGTTGCTGATCAGATTGTAGACGACGCGTTCGGCGCCGCCGACGGTGCCGAAATCTTCGACCAGCTGTAAGATGCGGATTTTTCTCCTGACGCTGTGAGTATCCAGACAATTGACCCAGAGTTGCTCGCTCTTGTATCTGACGGCCTTCTTGGGCACCAGATAGATGCCCGACAGGAGGGTCCTGAACTGGCCGTCAGTCGTGTTTCTCCCGATTCCGATCCGAGACACCATACACTGATGCTGATCGGGGTGAACCAGACCCATTTCGCTGGTATAGGCGTGCGCGTAATTCCTGGCGGTTATTCGAAACGCGAGGCTGCCGATGTCCTGAAGGCGGCCGTTAGGGTAGGCGAATTGCGTTGCCTCTTGCCCGGTGATGGCTTCCACGTCCTTCTTGCTGCCGACGATTTCTTCCTCCAGACGGTCCTCGTCCAATCTGCTCAGAATTGGGTGGGAACGGGAATGGGGACTGATGATAATGAGCGGATCCTCGGCCAGAAGCCGGAGGTTGTCCAGACTCATGGGTTGATAATCGGTGCATTTGGCATTGGAGACGGCATGGCCGTAGCGGTTCTGCAACGAGGCCATGATGGTTTCCTTTTGCCGGTCCGGAATCGTTTTTAGATATCCACACAGGGAGTCGCGGGCGAAATAGCGGTCGGCGGACGAGCTCAATTCATAGTCGCCCAGCCCCAGATCGATCAAGTCGAGGCTCTCCTGATCCAGAGATCTCAAGAGCACGGTAATAAAATCCGGCCATAGAAAGCCGCCGGTG
>JAQVRW010000021.1 GCA_028700875.1 Candidatus Zixiibacteriota bacterium
CGCCGGGCTGTATAAAGAGAGCAGAATGACCGATATAAGGCTTACCCGTCGCATGTTGGGAAAGGTAATAGATTACCGCTCGAGAGCAATATGATTTTCCAACCGATTGCGGGGGAAAAGGATAAAAAGAGCTTGCGGCGGAAGAGGAAATAGGTATATTATCGGGCTGAATGGCCATAGCGCTCGTGGACGGCAGACCCTTGGCCGCCGGCTTCCGGTAACTTTTGCGGTGGTTTGCCCTGTAAGGAGTTGATTGGAGATGTTAAGTACTTTTCGCAAATTCACCAAGGTCGTCATCTGGGTGGTTATTATCGCCTTCGTCGGAACGATTATTTTCGCCTGGGGCATGGAGGTCACACAGTCCAAAGCCCAGAGGAACATCGTTGGGACGATCGACGGCAAGGATATCGACTACCGCGTGTACCAGACATACTATGACCGGTTGTACCAAACCAAGCAGGAGGGGACGGACGAGGAACTCGATCCTACGACGCTCCGCCAAATCCGTACGCAGGCCTGGGATAACCTGGTCAGCGAATATCTGCTGAATCAGCAGATCGAAAAACGGAATATCAAGGAGACGGATGAAGAAGTGGTAGCTTTCCTGCGGTATCAACCGCCGGCAGAGCTGCAACAGAATCCGGAATTCCAGACCGACGGCAGATTCGATTACCAGAAATACATATCGGCCATGACTAATCCGCAGGCCGCCCAGTTCTGGGCATCGGTGGAGACCCTGTATCGGCCCCAGCTGCGCGTGTACAAGCTGCAGCAGCAGGTGGTAACGGCCGCCCGCGTCACCGAAGACGAATTGCACGACTATTTCGTGGCCACGCAGGAGAAAGCCAAGGCCGTAATCATCAATGCTCCCGTGGTCAAGTTCAGCGAACCCGGCCCGGAGGTTTCCGAAGACCAGCTCCGGCAGTACTATGAAAGCCATAAAGAGGATTACAAGGCCGATGAGCGGGCGGCTCTGGAATGCGTCATCTTCTCCAAGAAGCCGACCGAGGATGACTGGCTGCGAATAAAGAGCGAAGCCGACGCGATCAAGGCCCGGATCGACGGCGGAGAAGATTTCGCGGATATGGCCAAGTCATACTCGGAAGACGGTTCGGCCAAGAACGGCGGCGACCTGGGCGTCTTCGAAAAAGGATCCATGGTCCCCGAATTCGAGCAAGCGGCCTTTTCGCTGGAGGCGGGACAGGTCTCCGAACCGGTCCGGACCCGTTTCGGGTGGCATATCATCAAGGTTTTTTCGAAGAAAGTGGATGCATCCGGGGAAGAGATTCAGGCCAGCCATATTCTCCTGAGGGTCCAGCCTTCGACCGAGACGACGGATCAGGCGTTCCGCACGGCCAATAAGGTCCTGGATGAATTGTCGGGGTCGGATTTGGCCGCGGCCGCCGCGGGATTCGGTTTGAAGACCGAGATGACCGGATCGTTCGCCAAGAACGCCTCAATCCCGAAAATCGGCGCGGACCGGAAGATCAACGAATTCGCCTTCAAGAATAAAGTGGGCGCGATCTCGCCGATTTATGAAACGGATTCGGCGATCGTCATCGCCAAGATTGTCGAAAAGTCCCCGGCCGGTATAGCTCCGTTTGAAGTGGCCAGGACCGCCGTCCGCCGGGATGCCGTGAACCAGATTGCGATGGACGCCTGCCGTTCGGAGATGGAACGGGTGGACGCTCTGATCAAAGCCGGCGTGCCGTTTGAAACGGCCGGCAAAGATGTCGGTTACACGCCGATCACCAGCGACTTGATCTCCCGGGAAGGGTTCATCCCCGGGATCGGCGGCGACCCGTATATTATCGGGACCATATTCAACCTGGTCAATCCGGGCGATATCTCCAAACCGTTCAAGTACAATCGCGGCTGGGCGATCGTGAAATTATTGGAGCGCCGGGGCGCCGACCTGACTCAGTACGGCGCGGTTCGCGATTCTCTGGAACAGACTCTGCTGACGACCAAACAGAGAGAACTTTTCAACGCCTGGTACCAGAACCTGATGGCCTCGGCGCAGGTCGAAGATTACCTGGATGAGTTCTTCTCCGTCCGGGAATAGACGCTTTTCCGCGGTAAAACCAAAAACCCCGACTCCATCGGGGTTTTTTTATGGGTTGAATATTGAACAGGCCGCCGCGTATATTGATACAATAATACGGATGATCCCATGTTTCCGCTGAAAGACGACAACCCCATATCCCGCCTGCCGATCATCACCATCGTGTTGATCGTCATCAATTGCCTGGCCCATTTCTATCGGATGACGCTGCCGGCCCAGGAAGCGCAGTTGCTCGTCTTTCGTTTCGGGCTTATCCCGGCCGAGGTCTCCCATCTGACCGACATGACTCCGAAGATTCCCTTCCCCGTCTGGTTGTCGCCGTTTACCTCGATGTTTCTCCACGGTGATCTCTGGCATCTGGGGGGGAACATGCTGTACCTTTGGATCTTCGGCAACAACGTCGAGGATCATCTGGGACCGATTCGATTTCTGATCTTCTATCTGGTCTCGGGATTGGCGGCGGTGGCGCTTTTCGTGTTGCTGAAGCCAAATGGCACCGTTCCCATGATCGGCGCCTCGGGAGCTATCGCCGGCGTCCTCGGCGCTTATTTCGTTCTTTTTCCCCGCGCCCGTATCCTGACGTTGATTTGGATCATCTTCATCATCCGCCTGGTCTGGCTGCCCGCGATTTTCATCCTGGGGTATTGGTTTATCATTCAACTGGTGATGGGCGTATCGTCGCTGTCCAGTCAGGGGGGCGGAGTCGCCTGGTTTGCCCATGTCGGGGGATTTGCTTTCGGCTGGTTATTTTTCAAGCTGCGAACGACTTTCCGTCGTCAATCGGCCGCCGTTTAGAGGCGTATCAACCCACGATAGATCCGGATCAGAATTCCACGAATGGTTATAAGACCCTCTCCCCGGCGCGGTCAGCGGCTTGACAGCGACAGGAAGGCCGCCAGCGTCACCGAATTGTAGATATTGTGCGCCGAATCGCACCGCGACGGGAAGGCGATCGGAACCTTGCCGCCGACAACGACTCCGGCGGTCTTGGCGCCGGAAAAAAGAGCCATCGCCTTATAGACACCGCTTCCCGTTTCGACATTCGGGGCGATCAGGATATTAGCCTCTCCGGCCACCGCCGACACGGCTCCCTTTTGCCGGGCCACTTCGGGCAGAACGGCAACGTCCAGCGACAACGGTCCATCGATGCGGCAATTTTTGATCTGGCCCTTGTCGCACATCTTGGCGATGACCGCCTCTTCCATCGTCACCGGCATCGCCGGGTAGATCACCTCGACCGCCGCCAGAAGGGCCACTTTCGGCATCGCGACGCTCAGCCGGTTGGCGACGGACACGGCATTTTCGATGATGGCCAGTTTGCGGTTTATATCCGGTTCGACATTGACGGCGGCGTCGCTCAGGAGGAGCAGGCGGGGGTAATTATCATGATCGAAAACAGCGACGTGGCTGACGGCCGCCTTGCCGCGCCGAAACCCGGCGTCTGCTTTCAACAATCCCACTAGAAGATCGCGTACCGCGATATTTCCCCGAATGAGAAAGTCGACCCGGCCGTCGGCGGCCAAGGCGGCCGCTTCGGCGGCGACTTTATCGGGAGTGTCGGCATCCACCAGGGTGAAATCATCGGAGGACAGTCCGCACCGCTGCACCTGTTCTCGCGTCGCGGCCTGAGGACCGACGAGCGTGATTTCCACCAGGTTTTCGCCCCGGGCGCGGGATAAAGCCTCCAGCGAAGGAACATCATCGGCGCCGACCAGCGCCGCGCGCACCTTGCCCTTGCCGACGACCATCTGTCTGACGCGCACCTGGAGTTCATCCAGGTTTCGGATCGGATCAGCCATGGCTCTCCCCTCCTTTTCCCGTGCGACGGTAATATTCGGAAATCAGGCAGGCCAGGGCGAGAGATGTTTTCTTTCCGATTACCGGGTCGGTGCGCGACACCAATGAGACCGGAACCCTGGCGCCGACGATAACGCCGGCGAAAACCGCCCGAGCGAAGATGATCAGGGTTTTGACGGTGATGTTGCATTCCTCGATCGTCCCGGTCAGGAAGATGTCGGCATCACCGGCTACCGGGCCGGCATAGCCGACGCGACCGGCGACCTCGGCCGATACGGCCAGGTCAAAACCAATCGGCCCGGCAATTTCGCATCCGACCGTTTTCTCGGATACGACTTTTCGCATCAATGCCGCTGCCTCTTCCGCCTGGGGCATCGCCGGAACGGCAGTCTCCCCCGCGGCGGAAAGGGCGACTTTGGCCGGGTCTATCCCCAACGCATGCGCCACGATCAGGGCGTTTTTGAGGATGTCGAATTTTTGCTCCAAGGTCGGTTTGACCACCATGCCGCCGTCGGTAATAAGCAGCAGCTTGTGATAATCGGGAATATCGATCACCGCCACATGCGACAGGGTTGGACCGGCACGCAGATTGAACCGACGGTCGAGGACGCCTTTGAGGAGAGTCGACGTCGGCACGAAGCCCTTCATGATGGCGTCGGCTTTGCCCGAATCGGCCATCTCCACCGCGGCCATTACCGCCTGGTTGGCATCCGGGAGGTTTATGATCTCCAAGCCGTCGAGGGAAACATCGTTCTTCTCGGCCAGCTCCCGAATTTTGGTTTCGTCGCCGAACAGGGAGCCGTCGCATATGCCGTCCTCGTGCGCCGACTGCATTGCTTCGAGAACGTCGGGATCCTGCGCCACGGCGACAGCCACCCGTCGCCGCACGCCGCCGGCGGACAATTTCTTGGCCGCCCGGATGATTTCCTGTGATGATTTGATCATGACACGCCACCATCAATCAATGGGGAGCGTCGATACTCACGCGTAGACCTTGGCCGTCTCCACCCCGGTCAGCGCGCGAATCGCTCCCTCGGCCAGGGACTTCATCTCATGTTCCCCCGGAATCACCGCCACCGGGGCGATGAACCGGACATACTCGGTCACCGTGTCGGTCAACCGTTTCGAATTGGCCATCCCGCCGGTCAGGATGATGCCGTCGACCCGCCCCTTGAGCGCGGCGGCCGCCGCCCCGATCTCCTTGGCTATCTGATAGCACATGGCCTCATAGATGATCGCCGCTTTCTGGTCGCCGTTCACGATTTTCTCTTCGACCTTGCGCAGGTCGCCTTCCCCCAGGTATCCCGCCAGACCGCTCTTGTAAGACAGGAGGGCGATCATCTCTTCGCGGGTATATGTTCCGGAATAGCAGAGATCGACCAGGGCGCCGATCGGCAAGGCCCCGGCCCGTTCGGGCGAAAACGGCCCCATCCCCAGCAAGGCATCGTTGACCTCGACGATCAACCCTCCGGCCAGAGCGGCGATGGAAATGCCGCCGCCCATATGGGCCACGATGAAATTGACGTCGGTCAGCTTCTTGCCCAGTTTCGTCGCTTCCGTCCAGCCGACGGCCTTGATATTCAGCACGTGCGACCGGCACTTGCGGGCGATGCCGGGGACGCCGGAAACCCGGGCGATATCGGGGAAGTTGTCCACCGTGATCGGGTCGGTGATATACGCGGGGATTCTATATGTGCGGGCGAAATGGTCGGCCAAAAGGGCGCCCAGATTGGAGGCATGATTGGAATATTTCGAGGTGCGAATGTCGTTCAGCATGGTTTCGGTGATGATGTATGTCCCACCCTCCAGCGGCTTGAGCGGCGCGCCGCGTCCGGCGATGGCATCGAAGGCGAGATCGGCGGCGGGGAGGCTTTCGAGCCAGGCTTCGATCCCCTGCAAACGAAGATCGAACTGTTCGGCGACATGAGCGAACCGGGCCAGATCATCGGCCGGATGCTCGATGGTTTGCCTATGAACTTCTTCACGGCCGTAAAATACGGCGACCTTGGTGGAGGTCGAACCGGGATTGATTACCAGAATACGAAGATCACCGGCGGTCATGCTGTTCCCTTCCCATATCAGCGTTTGGCCGGAGTTTCGGCCAATTCACACCCCCGGGCAAACGCCTTGAGATTGATATCCACGAATTTCGGTTTGACCAGCTTCCGGATCGCCTCATCCCAGACATCCCGGGCGAAACCGATATGTTTCGACGCAACCGCCAGCAGGATGGTGTTGACCAGCCGCGGGTTGCCCAATTCGTGGGCCATCCGGTCGGCATCCACGGCGATGACGCGCGAGGTTTTCTTTTGGATGTCCGCGACCGGATCATCGGGATAGCTGAACTTGCCGAAGTTGGCGATCGGCGGCACCAGCCGGGTACGCGATACGACGACCTGGCCGTCCGGCCCCAGCCAGTCCAGCGCGCGCAAACCCTCGGCCTGTTCGAACGACAGCAGGATGTCGGCCTGGCCGTAGGGGATGATCGGCGAGTAGACCTTCTTGCCGATGCGCACGTGGGAGGAAACGACGCCGCCTCGCTGGGACATGCCGTGCACCTCCGATTTCTTGACATCGAGACCGGACATGATTGCCACTTCCGACAACAATTCGCTGGCCAGCAGGACGCCCTGGCCCCCCACGCCGACGATCAGAATATTTTTATTGGTATTGTCCATGGTATCCTCACTTGGCCTTTCCGGCCGGTTGCTTGAGCACGATCGCCTCGGGCTGGCAGAGTTGCGCGCAGAGAGTGCACCCGGTGCACGAATCGGGGTCGATCTCCGCTTTGGGCCGTCCCCGTTCGGTCAGTTCTTTCGACGGCGCGATGGCCGGGCAACCGATGCGGAAACAGGCGCTGCAACCATTGCAGACATCCAGCAGGACTTCGTACGGCGTATCCATGATCCGCTTCGGCATCAGGACGCAGGGCCGGGTGGTGATGATCACCGAGGGTCCGGGTCGTTCCACTTCTTCTTTGATAACCTTCATCGTCTCGTCGTAATTGAACGGGTCCACCGTGCGGACCGAATCAACGCCCAGCGCCGTGCACAGGGCGACGAAATCGACCTGTTTGGTCTTTTGGCCCATCAGCGTGTACCCGGTGGCCGGATGCTGCTGACCGCCGGTCATGGCCGTGATGCGGTTGTCGGCGATGATGATCGTGGCGTTGGAACGGTTATAGACGGCATCGAGCAAGCCCGTCATGCCGCTGTGGAGAAAGGTTGAATCTCCCAGCACCGCCACCACGCCCTGTTCGGAGCCGTTGACTTTGTCCAACCCGATCGCCGCCCCGATGGAGGAGCCCATGCAGATGCAGCTATGCAACGCCTCCAGCGGCTGGAGCGTGCCGAGAGTGTAACAGCCGATATCGCCGGTTACCGTCAGTTTCAGCTTTTTAAGGATGGCAAACAAACCCCTATGAGGACAGCCGGGACACAACACGGGCGGACGCGGGAAAAGCTGGGCGGGATCGTATTCCGCGCCGGCCACCTTGTCGATGATCCCGGCTTCATGCAAGCCCTGCGCGACGCGGTACGGCGACAGTTCCCCTTTGCGGCCGAAGTACTTCTTCCCTTCGACCGAGATCATGCCGGCGGCGCGGATGATTTCTTCATAGTACGGTTCCAGCTCCTCGACGACGATGACCCGCTCGTGGCTTTGGACGAACTGGGCGATCTTTTTCAAGGGCATCGGGAAGCTGAAACCGAGCTTGAGAATATCGGTCTGGGGGAGAATTTCTTTGACATATTGATAGGAGATGCCGCCGGTGATGATTCCCAGCTTGGTGCCGTATGATTCGACCCGGTTGAGCGGCGTCTGCTCGGAATATTCCGCCAGCTTGTCGAGCCGTTCCAGCATGACCGAGTGCCGCACCTTGGCGTGGCCGGGAATCATGACATATTTGAATGTGTTGCGGTCGAATTTGGTCTGCGTGTGGGTGATCGGATCGGCCAGTTCGACGATCCCCTTGGAGTGCGACACGCGGGTGGTCATGCGAACCATGACGGGGGTGTCGAACGTCTCGGAGATATCGAGTCCGATCTTGATCATATCTTTGGATTCCTGGGAATCGGAAGGCTCCAGGATCGGTATTTGGGCGAACTTGCCGAACAGGCGGTTATCCTGTTCGTTCTGGGAGGAATGCATCTCCGGGTCATCGGCGCTGATCAGGACGAATCCGCCGTTGACACCGGTATAGGCGAATGTCATGAGGGGGTCGGCGGCGACGTTGACGCCGACATGTTTCATCGCCACCAGCGTCCGGCCTCCGCCGAGCGATCCACCGATGCCGACCTCGAAGGCGACTTTTTCATTCGGCGACCATTCGGCATAAATGGAGGGGTATTCGGCGGCTATGGTTTCGAGAATTTCGGTCGAAGGGGTTCCGGGGTAGGCGGCGGCCAGTTTGACGCCGGCTTCGAACGCGCCGCGCGCGACCGCCTCATTTCCGGACATGAGCTTCTTCATAACACACCACCAATCTATGTAGCAACTGATCTTTTCATTACTGCAGTCCCTTACGGGCGGTCTAATATACCACGACCGGCGGCCTCAGGCAAGCGTTAACGGAGCGGCGATGATGGCCCTCAGACAACGTCAGGCGAGCGGGAACCGGCTACTTTTTCGCCGGCGGCAATATTATACTCAAGGAGTCTGGTATTGGGTGTGTTACCGGATGGGCGACATAGTATTTGGCCAGGCTGTCGGTTTTGAGACGGACGGCGTCCCAGACCAGGCTCCAATCCTCTTCGCGGTTTTTCAGCGACTGCTGGAATTGATCGATCGAGGCGGCGGTGAAATCATAGATTTTGTACACGGAATCGCGGGCGCGGAGGAAACGGTCTGGTTCGTTCCGGTACAGCTCGGCCACGACGGCCGCTCCGGCATAGGCATTGGCAAAGCGGGCATACTCGTGCAGACGCCGTTTGGTGTCGCGGGTATTCTTGTACCATATCCCAAAGATGACCAGAACGATAAGCAGATAGACGGCCAGTTTTTTATAATTCATGCCGGGTCAACTTTCCTTTGCCTCGCGCCGTAATTGCGTTAAATTAAGCTACGGACGGACAAGGCCAAGTCAAGGATTATGTTGCACGAGTCATCGAAAGAGTGGCGCCGGATAACGGCGGAAAAAGGCGGGAGTTTCCCGGCCGCGCGTCGAAAAACGCGGGCGGTCAAGGTCGGCGGGGTGATTATCGGGGGCGGTTTTCCGGTCACGGTGCAGTCGATGACCGCTACCGACACCCGGGATATCGAGGCGACGGTAGGGGCGATCAAGAGGCTCGAAGAGGCCGGATGCGATATCATCCGGGTGGCCGTGCTCGATGAACAGGCGGCGGCCGTTTTGGGGCAAATCAAGAGCCGTATCGCGATTCCATTAGTGGCCGATATCCATTTTTCGCAAACGCTGGCGTTGACCGCAATCGCCCAGGGAGTGGATAAAATTCGAATCAATCCCGGCAATATTGGGCCGGACTGGAAGGTGGCCGAGGTCGCCGAGGCCGCCAAGGACGCCGGTGTGCCGATACGGATCGGGGTCAATTCCGGATCGCTGCCCAAGGATTTGCTGGAGGAATTCGGCCACGATGATCCTCGCGCGTTCGTGGGGGCGGCCGTGCGGGAACTGGAACTGCTCGAAAAGCACGATTTTTATGATACTGTCGTCTCGTTGAAGTCGTCATCGGTCACCGGTACGATCGCGGCGTACACCATGCTGGCGGAATTGTGCGACTATCCGTTCCATCTCGGTATCACCGAAGCGGGGACGTTGCTTTCGGGGTCGGTCAAATCGGCGGTCGGGATAGGGGTGCTCTTGGCGCATGGAATCGGCGATACGTTGCGGGTGTCGTTGACCGCCGATCCGGTTGAGGAAATTCGGGTCGGGAAGCAAATCTTGTCGTCGTTGGAGTTGCGGCGCGAGGGGGTCGAAATCATCTCCTGCCCCACATGCGGCCGATGCCAGATCGATTTGATTCCGCTGGTGGAACGGGTCGAGGCCAGGACGCGGCATATCAAGACGCCGTTGAAAGTTGCGATCATGGGATGCGTGGTCAACGGCCCCGGCGAGGCGAAGGCCGCTGATGTCGGCATCGCCGGCGGAGCCGGGCGGGGCGTATTATTCGTCAAAGATCGCCCCCAGCGCTCGATGCCGGAAGAAGAATTGGAGTCGGCGTTACTGGCAGAGATCGAGCGGCTGACTGGGGAGAGGCCGAACCCCTGACTTCTCCCAAACGCTGAGAAACCCCCTATATTCTGGAAACAGCTAACTTCCAACCCTATTCGGCAAAATTGGGCTTATGAGGTATTTTCCATGATTCGCCGTAGACTTCACTCAATGCAGCCATATGCTTAGCCGATGCAGTGGTCAGGATATTCGCCAAATATTCCATGAATTCCTGTTTATTATTCAGGGAAAACAATTTTGTCCCGTATTTCTCGATTTCCTTAGATGGCGGTGATTCCTTCAATAAAGCATGACATTCTTTGTCAATAAACATGGCATCACAATACGGCAATGTTACAGATATGAATCGAATATCATCGCGCATACCCTTGTTCAATGGTCTCTTTTGACCATGAGCTGCCTTCTGGGCGACCGCCGCCCACATCATTGAGCTTATCCTATTATTTGGAATGTCTTGCAGCGAAGGAGAATGGAAATAGTCCAAGACTTTGCTGCACAAGCCCTTTCCACTTAGGCCGTGCGACTCGAATACACGCAACACATCATTGACAAAGTCTATAATCAAAGGGGTTTCGATTTCGAACGGCGAGGGGAGCCCACCTGAAATGGATATATCCTTCAGCTTTCCATAATACCTTGCAAACTCCGCAAGAATGATCTTTCCGTAACCTGCACTCTCTGCCTTAAACCAATCATCAAATGTACTGCGTTGGTCATTTTGCCAGCGCCTAAAAAGACCTTTTAATTTCTCATGGACCCGCTCCCTATATTCTCTCTTCTCCTCCCTGCTATTCAAGAGCCAATTTCGGGGAAAGCTGAAATAGTACCACGTCTGCCATGTATTTATGGCTCCGGACATTACCGATTGAGGATCGAATTCGTAGTGCAAATCTCCCAATCCCTCGATCCACCAATTAGCATGGTTGGACATTTGCATACGTTCAATCATATGTAATGATTTAAATGCAACATCAAAGGCAAGAAATTCGTACATTCGTTTCAATTTGGCGTGATCGCCACTCAATATGGATTCGTCCATATGTACGTCAGAGTATGGACAAACGATCATTTGTCCATTTCGCAGGACCATAAGCCTATCGTACAATTCAATCCAATATTCGCCGTATTTGGCGTCAATGGGATTGCCACTTCCGGAAGCAATACATTTCATCATTTTGCTGATAACGAATTGATCAAGATAAATGACGTGCTTATTCAATGGCGGCAACGGATACGTCTCGAAGCGTTCACTACCTGATGGTCGCCAGCATATACGACATCTCCGCGTATAATGGTTATCACAAATAGTGTTGATGCCAAAACTATTTTCACCGCAATATGGGCATTGAATATATGGAGGTCTCGAAAACATCATTCCTCCTTCATAGAATAATCTATATCAAAATCACTGCCTGATCAATCACAATAATTGTTTCACTTTTTCTCCAGCCTGAAGACTGGGGTACCCCATTTCACAAAATCAACCGCTGAGCCACACAAAATAAACCCACCCGTCGTCCTCGCCGAAGCGGGGACTCTGGGTGGGGCACTGGTGCGAAGTGAAGAATCCAAAGCGGCTCTCCGAAATTTTTCGTTTCGCCAAGGTGACAGCTCCGTATCAAATCGTCTGATGATCATACACCGCCAATGACCGGTTTCCGTTGACATCTTGGAAGCAATTGTCTATTTTGGGAATAAGGGCAATTCCGACCCAAACACACTCCTCTCGTTTGGGCGCATGTTGGTAATCGGAGGTATCAAGTGTACATATCGAGATGTTCCGTTGTCGCGACGGCCTGCATTGTATTTATCGCCGGCCTGCTGGCTATCGGTTGCGGAGATGATGATACGAGCAGCAATCCGGTCACATCGAATAGCCTTCCGGGCGCCTGGGCCCCCGTCGGTACGGGTATAGGCGTCGGCGACCTCGGTCAGGCGACCGCATTGTCTGTCATCGGCGATACGCTTGTTCTGGGCGGCGATTTCGATTTCGTCGACAGCATCACATCCCATAGCATTGCCGTCTGGAACGGCTCCTCCTGGGGACCGCTGGGCAGCGGAGTCACCGGCGGACCGGTCAGGGCGTTCACCGAATATGGCGAGTATTTGATTGCCGGAGGGGAATTTGATCACGTCGGCGCCATCACCGGCAATCATGTCGCGCTCTGGGATGGTTCATCCCTGGCTCCGTTGTCAACGGGCAGAGCCACCGATGTCTTTGCCCTCGCCTCGTACCAGACCACGGTGATTACGGGAGGGGTAAGCGGCACCAACGGCGGGTTTGGGGCGTTTAACGGTTTGAATTGGACGACTCTGGCCTCGAATATAACCGTCCGCGCCCTCACCGTCTATAACGACACGCTGATTGTCGGGGGGACTTTCAGTGACTTAGGCAATGCCTCGGGTGATAATATTTTCGCCTTTACCGGGTTCAACAGCCTATCGCTCGGTTCCGGCATCAACGGCAGCGTCTACGCGCTGACCGTCTACGATGGCACGTTGATCGCGGGAGGAAGCTTCACGGTGGCCGGAGGCGATACTGTCAGCAATATCGCCGCCTGGGACGGTTCGGCCTGGACCGCATTGGGAAGCGGCATCAATGGCGCCGTATTCGGTCTCACCGTCTGGGACAACAGGCTGATCGCCTGCGGGCAATTCTCGACTGCGGGCGGGAAAGGCGCCGCGTGTATAGCGGCTTGGGACGGTTCATCATGGAAATCACTCGGATCGGGGGCGAATGCCACTGTCTGGGCGGTCACCGCGTATGGCGTCAAACTGATCGCCTGCGGAAACTTCACCAACGCCGGCGGCGTGGCGGCGCGCGGGATAGCCGCCTGGACCCCGCAATGACTTCGACTTGATCAGTCGGGTTGAATTGACATGATAAGAAGATTGGAGACTTCACATGCATTTTTCGAAATTGTCCATTTTTGCAGCAGCCTGTTTATTGATAATTGCGGGCCTGCTCGCGGTCGGATGCGGAGATGACGATAACAAGCCGACCACCCCAACCCCGACCATTCACTATGCCTGGGAACCCCTCGGGACGGGTATGGACTATGAGATACTCTCGCTCGCCGTCTATAACAATACGCTGATTGCGGGAGGGTGGTTCAACACCGCCGGCGGGGCAAACGTTCATAATATCGCCGCCTGGGACAGCTCGTCCTGGTCACCTCTCGGATTGGGAACGAACTACTATCCCTATGCGCTCACTGTCTATGACAACAAATTGATCGCCGGAGGAACATTTACGACCGCCGGCGGGCAGACCGCTAATCACATTGCGGCTTGGGACGGTTCATCCTGGGCGCCGCTCGGAACGGGCATGCCGGTTTGGGACAACGTCGTACTGGCACTGACCGTGTATGACAACCAGCTGATTGCGGGAGGTTGGTTCAACACCGTCGGCGGTGTCAGCGCCAACAATATTGCCGCCTGGAACGGCTCGACCTGGGCGCCCCTCGGAGCGGGGATGAATTCCGGTGTCCGAGCGTTCACGGTCTATGACGGCAAGCTGATTGCCGGGGGGTATTTCGATACCGCCGGCACGGTCAACGCTCGATATATCGCTGCCTGGGATGGCTCGTCCTGGGATACTCTCGGATCAGGTATAATCCAAAACGTGTATTCCCTCACTGTCCATGACAATATGCTGATTGCCGGCGTGGATTGCGTCGATCCAGGTAACTGGGTTCAAGCCTGGGATGGTTCATCCTGGGCTCCGGTTGGAACCTTCACGGGCACCGGCATAATTACCGCTCTCGCCGTGTATAATAACCAGTTAATTGCCGGGGGACGCATTATCCCTAGCGGTGGCGGATGGATTAGCGCCTGGGATGATTCCACCTGGACGACGCTGGGAACGGGCGTAGACAGCACGGTCAATGCGTTGGTCGTCTTCGGTAACCAGCTGATTGCCGGAGGGACCTTCAACACCGCCGGCGGCGTGGCGGCGCGCGGGGTAGCCGCCTGGACGCCGGAATAATCCAGACGGGACTGGATCAGCCGGCGGAAGATTCAACATTGCCAAATGGGAAGACGGCGCCACTATTGCCAATGGGACGGTTCGACGTGGACGCCTCTGGGGACGGGAATGCAGGATAGTACTCCGGCTTTCACTGTCTATGACGACAAACTGATTGCCGCCGAGTGGTTCGATTCGGCCGGAACCGTCGGCGCCAATCACATCGCCGAATGGGGGTATCGATAATCTGGTCTTTGCCAGAAGCAGTTACCCCGCTTCGCCACTGGCGGACGGTTGTAAAAGTTGTTTTCGTGCGCAGTCCGCCAGTGGCGGATCCTCGTGCCCCGCGAAAAACTAATTCCAACCCGTCAGTATCCACCTGCCTGACGCCCCTGTTCCAGTCCTTTGCGGGTGCCCCAGACATTTGTCCGGGGTTTCGGCGCCAAAAAAATGGGCCGGCAGGGGGCCGACCCATATACTTTCAAGGAAATCCATAAATCGGAACCGTTGTCATCACGGCGCGGGGGTGGCACCGGCGACGGCAGGAGGCGTGAATACCCGCAGGCCCAGTTCATTATCCAGCATGAACAACCCGCTGGCCGAGTCACCGATCAGTTTCAGCTTGCCGACGATCTCGGAGGCGTTCTTTTCCTCCTCCACCTGCTCATCGAGGAAGAACTTGAGGAAACTGTGCGCGGCATGATCCTTGGCCGCCATGCTGATATCGAACAGGTCGTTGATATTCCGGGTGATAAATTCCTCGTGCTCCAGCGCCTTGGAGATCGCCGCCAGCGGAGAATCCCATTTCTGATCGGGACGGTCGATCTTGTCCAACGCCACGGTCCCGCCCCGGTCGATGATGAAATTATAGAACAACATGGCATGGGCATGTTCTTCCTGCGCCTGCACCCGCATCCAGTTGGCGAACCCTTTCAGATTGAGCGATTCGAACCAGGCCGCCATGGAGAGGTAGAGGTACTCCGAAAACAATTCCCGATTCAACTGTTCGTTGAACGCCTTGACTACACTCTGACTTATTGCCATAAACCATCTTCCTTTCTGCAGACCTTCGTTGCCTTTGCCAGTTTGATGATGTCGTCATCATCATCCATGTATTGTATGAAACACGCGGTCGGGCCGGGATGTTTCCGAAAAATGATGATGAAATGCAGATTGATATGGAATCGATAGGATGGACAGGTCAAAAGGCGTTGGGGAAATGTTCGATTTCGCCTTTGATGATGGTGACGACATCGAAACGGATATCAAGGCCCGGAGAAGGGTATTTTTGAAGATACAATTCAGCCGCCCGGCGGAGTTTTCCCTGCTTGTCCTCGCCAACCCATGTCGCGGGATGACCGAACGCTCCGGCCGGTGAGTTTTTGACCTCGACAAAGACGAGACAGTCGCCGTCGCGGCAGACCAAATCGATTTCCAGATGGGACAAACGCAGGTTGCGATGAAGAATCAGGTACCCGAGATTCTCCAGGAAGCGGCAGGCCGCCTCCTCTCCCCTGGCGCCCTTTTCGATTCTGGTTTTGGTCATCAGGCTAGTTTCAAATCCATCTGCGAGATCAGTTCCTGAACCGGCCGGAACGATTTGCGGTGAATCGGGGTCGGCCCGAACCGTTGCAGTTCTTCCAGGTGTTCGGCCGTGGGGTATCCTCTGTGGCGGTCGAACGCATAGAGCGGATACAACGAGGCGTAATGATCCATGATCCGGTCGCGAGTGACTTTGGCGATGATCGAGGCGGCCGAGATCGACGGGTAGATGGCATCGCCGCCGACGATGGCCATCTGGGGCAGGCTGATGCCGGGGATGGCCTGATTGCCGTCGACCAGGACGATATCGGCCTCACCGGCCAACTTGCGGACGGCCTCGCTCATGGCCCGAAGGGAGGCCCGCAGGATATTGATCCGGTCGATGATTTCGTTGTCGACGATCCCGACGGCATACAGGGCATTGGAGGTCACGATGCGTTCGAAGGCCAGATCGCGTTTGAGCGGGCTGAGTTTTTTGGAGTCATCCAGTCCTTCGATATGGCACCCTTCGGGAAGCAGCACGGCCGCCGCCACGACCGGCCCGGCCAAGGGGCCCCGTCCGGCCTCATCGACGCCAACTACCAGGCGATACCCGGAGTTTCTCAGCCGTTCTTCCAGTTCCCGGTAGTCGGCCATCCGCCCGGTTTCTTCTTTGATTATCAGATGCGGCACAGTGCCTTCCTTTTCGTGGGGGAATTGCCGGACGCCCCGGTTTTCCCCGGTGTAAGACCTATAGTTGTTTTATCGGGTCAAATCAACAAAGAATTTACAATTTAAAATGAAACGGCGGCTGGATAACTGCGTCTAATTCATAGGGATATGCTTCGACGCGTGACGCTCATACAGACGGAATCCGGCCAACCGCTGAGCCGTGAGGACAACCTGCTGATTTTCAAGCAGCGGCCGGACTTTATCATATTGCCCGAGTACTACAATGTCGATCCTCATGTCCGCGATCCGATCTATAACGCCGGCTGCACCCCGGAGCATATGCGCTACTGCCGGGCATTGTCGGACCGGTTCAGCACGGTGCTGATCGCGGGAACGACGATCGAATGCGACCGCGATCGTTTTTATAATACCGCCTACATCTACGATCGGGGGATCGCGGTCGGGCGATACCGCAAGGCCAATCCCACGGCAAGAGAGAGAGACAACGGCATCGCGCCGGGAAACGAACCGTGCCTGTTCGAGATCGACGGTATTCGGGCCTCCGTCCTCATCTGCGCCGATGTTTTTCAACGGCCGAGTTTTTTGCAGATGGCGGCATTGGAAGCCGATATCGTCTTCATTCCCACGACTTCGCCTTTGCGGCCGAGGGAAACGATCACCGACAAATTCACCCGTGATAAGATGATTTTTATCGATGGCGCCCGCGAGGCGGGGAGTTTTCTGGTCAAATGCTGCGCCGTGGGCCGTCTCTGGGGAG
>JAQVRW010000316.1 GCA_028700875.1 Candidatus Zixiibacteriota bacterium
GACCAGCTCAAGCTGGAGGAAGTCCAGGGGGGGACGTTCACCATAACCAACGCCGGCATGTATGGCGCCACCGCCTCGACCCCGGTCATCAACCAGCCGCAGGTGGCCATCCTCGGCGTGCATATGATTTCCCCGAAACCGGTGGTTCGCGAGGGTCAGATCGTCATTCGCCACATGTCCACCTTCGGGATGTCGTTTGACCATCGTCTCATCGATGGCCATACCGCCGTGCAGTTCTTGCATCGGCTGATCGAATACCTGGAATACCCGACCTCGCTTTTCCTGAGTGCCCGCTGATGACCGCTGCCTACTACGGCTGGAGCATTTTTCTGGGGAGCCGCCCGTACGCGGCGGCTCTCGAGTGGCAGAAACGGATGGTCCGCTACCGGCAAAACGGGTCGATCCGCGATACCCTTTTCTATTTCGAACACCCCGATGTCATCACTCTGGGTCGTGACTGCAAGAAGGCCGACCTTTCCAAGACCGCCGGGGTTGAGGTTCACCGCATCACACGCGGCGGCGGGGTGACCTATCACGGCCCTGGACAACTGGTGCTCTATCCCGTCTTCGACCTGGCGCGGCGGGGACGCGATCTTCATAAATTTATCCATGACCTCGAAGAGGGAATCATTCAGGCGCTGGCCGGGTATGGCCTGACCGGGGAGCGGCGTCCCAAATATACCGGAGTATGGATAGGCGGCCGCAAGATCGCTTCTATCGGCGTGGCGGTGGCGCAGTGGATATCCTATCATGGCGCAGCCATAAACCTGACCACCGACCTGGCCAAATTCAACGTCATCGACCCCTGCGGTCTGCCGCCGGAGACGATGACCAGCCTTCAGAAAGAGGCGGGGAAACAAATCCCGCTGACTGAATTTGCCGGGAAGCTCTCGGATGCCTATGCGGGGATATTCGACACAGTGTTTCAGGAGATTGACCTGGAAGAGCTGAACGAAATCGTCCGGCTCGAAGAATCAACCCAATCGCTTTAAATATTTGCTTCTCATGGGGGCATGCGTAATATTTGCAGGCGAAGTTTTTGGAAAGGGACAGCGACCATGGATGAATGCAAGGATTTGATCGGGAAGACCGCCTTTGTCTCCGGCGGTACCAAGGGCATCGGGCTGGCCATCGCTTTGGGTTTGGCCGCCAAAGGGGCCAACGTCGTCATCAATTACTTCCGCAGCCGCGATGCCGCGACGGCGGCGGTGGAGAAAATCAAAGCCCTCAGCGTGGAATGTTACGCTCATCGGGCCAACATCGGTAACCACGAACAGATTCCGGGCATCTTCGAGAAGATCAAGGAGAATTTCGGACACCTCGATATCCTGATTTCCAACGCCGCGCTGGGTCTATTCTCCAACGCCCTGGAAATCGATGACAAAGCCTGGCATCTGGCGATGGATACCAACGCCCAGGCGTTTCTTTTCTGCGTTCAGAACGCCGCGCCGATCATGCCCGACAATGGCCGTATCGTGGCCCTGTCGTCGCTCGGCTCGCAACGATATATCCCTGGGTACGCCGCGATCGGCGTGTCCAAGGCGGCATTGGAGAATATGGTGCGGTATCTGGCCTATGAACTGGCCCCGCGTCGGATCGCCGTCAACTGCGTCTCCGGCGGGTTTATCGACACCGATGCCCTGCGCGGGTTTCCCAACTATGATGATCTGGCGCGGGAGGTGGTACGGCGCACTCCGTTCGGACGGATCGGCCGTCCCGAGGAAGTGGCCGATGTGGTTATCTTCCTGGCCGGGCCGAAAGCAGGCTGGGTCACCGGCCAGACGATTATCGTCGACGGCGGTTATTCGCTGGCATAAGGTCTAATTCGTCTCTCGCACGGCCCGATTCTCCAGCAGACGCATCAGCACAATTCCCCCGACGATCAACAACCCGCCGGCCATTTCCCGCACCGGCGGCAAGGTACCCAATATCAACAACGCCAGCGCGGCCGTGAGAAACGGCTGGCACTGGACGATGATCACCGCCCGCGAAATCTTGATATACCGCATCGCCTTGAGATACCCCAGCCGCCCCCAATACGGCATAAAGAAGCCGACTACGGCCATCAGGAGAACCAGTTTATAGTCGGTGACCCAAACCAATCTTCCGGAAATCAAACCGGCGGCAATGAACAGCACCGTCATGATGGCGTTGCGATAGAAGACGAAGGCGCGGAAGTCGATCCAGTCGATTCGAGACTTGGTAATCACTTCGCTGATCCCGGATAAGATGGCGCTGATCACGACCAATGCCATCGCCTTCGACAACGCCACCGAGGCGTCGTACCGCATCACCAGGATGCCGATGACCACCACCGCCAAGCCGATCGTCTCGGCGATGGAAATCCGTTCCCGCAGGAAAAACCCGGCCAGAATCAGCGTGATAACCAGTTCCAGACGAGACAAAAAGGACACCGTCGCCGGTTCCACCAGATTCAAGGCGTTCATCAGGCAGAACAATGATCCGCAAAAGAGAAAAGCCAACAACGTCAGAAACAGGAGTTGCCTGAATGTCACCCGAAAAGTCGCCGCCAGATTGCCGGAAATCACGGCCTCTCCTAGGACAACCATCGATCCGAAAAAGAAAGCATAGGCGTTGAGCGTGAGAGGATCGAGCGTGCGAAGCACGACCTTCGAGGCGATCAGACCGCATCCGGTGGTCACCGCCGAGACGATCGCCCAGAGGTCCCCCTTCATGCGTTCGGTGACGGGCATATTACTATGCCGAATGGGCCTTTTCCCGATACAACGTACGCGGGGCGCGCCAGTACAAGATCAATCCCGTCACGAACAGCAGCACCGAAACCAGTTGATTGTAGGTCGGCTCCATCCCGAGGAAATGGAACCTCATCTCGGTTTCATAATAACGGACATATTCGATCAGATGACGGAAGACCGCCTCGGTCATGAACAGCACCGCCGCGATCTGTCCGTCGAACCGTTTCCGTTTCAAAATCTGATGGAGAACGATAAACAACAACAGGCCGTAGGCAGATGAATACAACTGGGCCGGATGCAGCCGTTGGGAACCGAAAACATAATAGGCCAGGGAACCATCCGGGAAGGTTATGCCCCAGGGTAATGTCGTGGGGGTGCCGAAACAGCATCCCTTGAGAAAACAGCCGATCCGGGCGATGCCGAGGCCCAGGCCCAGCGTCGGGGCAAACAGATCAAAGACGGCCAGGAGCGGCAGTTTTTTTCGCCGGATATACCACCAGGCGCAGAGGATCGCCAGAATCACCCCGCCATAGAGGTTGAGCCCGGCCAGTCCGAATTGTTCGTTGCCGAAGGGATTGATGATGGCCAGCAGGTCGTGGGCGTATTCTTCCCAATGAAGAACGACAAACCCCAGCCGGGCGCCGATCAAACCGGCGAAGATAAGGATATAGGCGACGTTCAACATCTGGTCGAACGACAGCTTCTCGGCCCCGCATCGTTTGTAAATATACCAGAGGCCCGCGAAAAACGACAGGGTCAGCATCAAGCCGTAACTGTGGATGCCGACCGGCCCGATCTTAAAAATTGTCGGAAACATATTGTTTGCCGGTGTTCCTCTCCCATACTTCTTTGTCCCCGGCGACTTCCTGCTCCGGGGGGTACAGCTTTATCGCCAACCATACGGCCACAGCCCCGATGGCGGCCCCGACGATCACATCGGTGACATAATGGAACCGGCCGTAAACCGTGCCCAAAGCCAGGGCGATGACAATCGGAACCAACACATACGCCTTACGGCCATAAATACGCAAGGCAAAGATCATCACCACCAGGGCTTCGGCCACGTGCGAGGAGGGCATCGCCCCGCCGTGGATTGCCCCTCGATCGATCACCAGATCGACCAGCTGGCGGAAAAACGGCCCCACCAGATCGGTCGTGTACAGATTGCTGAAGTAATAGCGCGGTCCTTCGACGGGATAGATGATGAAAATCCAGTAGGTCGCGAAGAAGGTGATGCAGGTGGCGGTCATGAACCGTTTGATTTCACGGGTGCGGTGATCGAAGAAAAGGACGATGGCCAGGCCGGGGATCATGAAATAGTAGGAGAAATACCCGGCCGAAAACAGCTCGGTCCAAAAGGCGTTGCCCCGGCCGTCGAGCCACAGGGTCAGGTCGCCGCCGAAGAGTATCTTCTCCATGGCCACGATCTGGTAGTCGAAAAAACCGGGAAAGAAGAAATGGGTCATCTTCGCGCAGGCCTGATAGAAAAAGAGCATCATGATCACCGGGTACAG
>JAQVRW010000317.1 GCA_028700875.1 Candidatus Zixiibacteriota bacterium
TACGGATGGGCGGGCTGACGATCTGGCTCGACGGCGCCGGCGGCAAAGGGAAAGACTTCAAACTTACCTTCACCGGCGGCCCGCCCATGAACCGAATCATGAATATGCCCGGCCGCGACAGCGCCGACATGTCCGCCGGGATGCCGCCGGAGTTTCGGGAACGGATGGAACAACGCGAAGCCGCGAAGGTCGACTCCTTCACCTGCTACCAGAAAGAATACTATGTCGAAGAACCGATCCCGATGGATGGAACCAAGGGCCCGATCGCGGCATCCGGGATCGACAACGGTTATTTTGTTTATGAATTCAGCGTCCCGCTCGAAAAAAGCACCGTGAAAATCTACGGCCTGGACGTACCTCCGGATCAGACGATCAGCGTCGGCCTGATGTGGGGGGATTTCGACCGGAAGAAGATGATGGATGATATGCCGGATCGCCGCGATGGCTTCTTCGGCGGGGGCATCGGGGGCGTGTCGACCGGGGGAGGGCCTGGCGGCGGCGGACTTCCTCCCGGCGGCAGGATGGGCGGCCATATGCCCAAGAAACAGGAAATCCGGCTCAAGGTGCAGCTGGCTCCCTGCGCGAAACAATAATCCCCCGACTTCGTCACAAAACCAGTTGTCAAAACCCCCGCCGTTTATAATATTAAATCGTATCCTCAATATCCAGGGAGGCCTTATGTCCAAATGGTTCCGCGTGCGTTCGGGCATAGCTGTTATTGTGGCGATAGCAGCAACCGTACTTTCACTGTCGTGCTCCAAGATGGGCGGCGGGGGGGGGGTGGACGTCGACGACGGCAACTCGCCGGCCCAGGTATTGGACCTGACCGCCGTCAGGGTCACGCCCACCAGCGTTACCCTCAACTGGACCGCGCCCGGCGATGACGATACCACCGGACGGGCGGCCGCCTATGATATGCGGTACTGGAACCGCGAGATCAGCTACTTGAATTCAGATTCCGCCTGGCCTGTGACCGGCGTGCCCGCGCCCGGACCGGCCGGTTCCACCGATTCGATCACCATCACCGGACTGACCGAAGATTCGACCTATTATTTTGCCATCAGGACCCGCGATGAAGCCGAAAACTGGTCGTGGCTGTCCAACATCGCCACCGCCATTTGCTTTAACGACTACGTCGTCACCTTCCCCGACCCGCACCTCAACGCCATAATCCGCGGCATCCTGAACATGCCGACCGACGATATTCATCGCACGGACCTGCTGGGTATTCATACGATAGACGCCAACGATGATTCCGTGGCCGATCTGTCCGGAGTCCAGCATTGTCTCAACCTGACCGATTTGTTTCTGGCGCGCAACCAGGTGGCCGACCTGACGCCGTTGACAGGATTGACCAAAATGATCAATCTCGGGCTGGGGGCCAACCAGATTTCCGACATCGGCCCATTGGCGGCACTGGTCAATATCGAACAACTTGATCTCCACGGCAACTCCATCACCGGCACTTCGGCCTTGAGCGGCATGACCAAGTTGCGATTTATCACCTTGGCCCAGAATTCGATTACGGATATCTCCGGCCTGGCCGGTAAGACTGCCATGCTGGGCCTCGATTTGCATGATAATACTGTCGTCGATATCGGCCCCTTGGCCGGGTCGACTAGTATGACCAACCTCGACCTTAGTGAGAACCAGATAACCGATGTGTCCGCGTTGGCCGGCATGACCGCGCTGGCTTTGCTCAACGTGTATCTGAATCAGGTCGTCGATATCTCGCCCCTGGCCAACTTGACGAATCTCCAGACGTTGAACCTGCGGGACAACCACATCGCCAGTGTCGCGGCCCTGTCCAGCCTGACCAAGTTGGAATACCTGATTCTCATCAACAACTACGACATCGATTCGATCCATGCCCTCGCCGGCCTGACTGCGATGAAGAGACTGTATCTGACCAACGACCCGGTAACCGATATCGCCGCGGTGGCAACCATGCCGGCACTGATTGAGCTTCAGGCGCAGGGGTGCCAGGTGGTCGATCTGACGCCGCTTGAAAACCTCGACAATATCCAGAAAGTCGTGTTGTTTCTATGCCTGGTGACCGACCTCACTCCATTATGGAACAATACCGATTTCGCCGCCAATGACTCGCTCTACGTGGTCGGTTGTCCGTTGTCGGCGTATTCGGTCGACAGTCTGATTCCCTGGCTTCGCACCCGCGGCGTGACCGTGTATTGGTGATAATCTGCCCGCATTCCATCCCCTCTCCCATCAGGGAGAGGGGAACGGGGTGAGGGTAACTTCGTGCGCGGCGTACGTCTTCGTGCGCCGCGAAAAGCCGGATGGGTATAGAAGCGAGTCAGTGTTCCAATCCGCTCGTGGCAGAGAGAACCCCGAGGCATAGTTGTCTCCCCTCGCCCTCTGGAAGAGGGGGTAGGGCCGAGGGATACGTTCCGGTTCGGTGCCTCACTCCTCGACCGGCGGATTCGCTTATGCTCGTACCTGATCAACCAGACCGCGTGCCGTGGCGGAGGTGGCCCCCAGCAGACGAAAACCCTTCAGCAGTTCATGGTAGAACCCCAGCATCGGCCGATATTCGGGATTGAAAAATTGACCGGGATGAACGACGATCGTCAATGCCCCGCCGATACGCCGGAGATGGTGCAGATGGCGCATCACCACCTCGACTGCCGTCGCGCCATATTGTTCCACCAGCGTAGCCTCCATCATGGTCAGGGGCGTCTCCCAGATGTCCAGCGGCGTTTGTGTTTCCGTATCGAAGGCTTGAAAGGCGCCGGCGATGCCGTTCCGATACCCGATGCGATCGGCGTACCCCGATGACTCGTCGGTATACAGATCAAACTGCCGCAGGAACGCGAACGATCGGAACGGATCGAATTTGAGGTAGTGCGCCCGGCCGGTGACGATGGGGCGAGAGGTCGCCTGTTGCAGTTGCCGAAGTTGCGCCGCGAACCTGTCGGCCTGCAGGAACGTGTCATAGTTGTAATGCATACCGATGTCCCACCGGGGAGGGAGGTGATCCAAAAGTTGCGGGATGACGGAAAACGGATTGCGGGCGCCGAAACGCCCCGTCGCGCCATTGAGGAGATAATAGGTCGAATTGTATCCGAAACAGCGTTCAATATCCACCATACCGGTGGCGTTGTCGAAATAGAACCGGCGCGGCGTAACCGCATTGCGAACCAGCCACCACAGATTGCCCAATCGCGGCGGGCGCAACCGCGCCAGCGGTTGCAGCGTGCGATATCCCCGCACGGCCTGGGTCCAGAAATCGTTGCCCAGTAGAATGTCGCAATCGTGGGAAAGAACCACTATCGGCGGTTTGGGCTGAACCGCCAAAGTAAACGCCGGCCGGCCGGTGGTCCGCAGGCCGTCCACCGCCGCCACCAGCAGCGCGACGGTTTCATTAACGGCTGGCACTTCCAGCAAGCCTCGGTCCAGCCGCGGGCTGAAGGCCGCCGCGAAGCGACCGTGCCTGTCGCGTTGCGATGGATTCCGTTCTTCGCCGAAGGTCAGCAGTTTAAGCGAGTTGCCTAACAGGTTCCATGCCGGAAGCAGGGTTCCCGAGGTATGCCTGTACCACACCGGCGCGGCCTCATCCGGGATTGGCTCCCAGCCATCATCATCCGGCTTTGGCGCCCGGTTCCAGAGCGTCAGCACCGTGCCATTGAATTCCACCCGCCAGGGCGATTCGGGAACCGCCGGAACCGGCAAATCGACCGGAATGACCACCTGCGGCCCGCGAACCGCGGCCGATTCGGCATACGACAGAAAACGAATGGCCTCCGACCGCAGCAGGTCCGCTGCCGGCGGGTTATAAAATATCCGGGCGTGATTGATGAATTGCGAGCGAAGATAGGCAACCGCCGCCGGAGCAGTCAATTCAACACTCCCTCAGTGAATATGCGGGTGACGTACCAGTCGTCGAATTCCTCACGGTCGATCCGCGCCCGGGCGGCGGGGCAATCGTATTTCACCACCGAATGCCCCCGTTTGATATGGTAGAAACCGATCCGGCGGGCGGTCGCGCATACCATGCGGTCAAACGGGTGTCCGTTGACCCGCCAGCCGCGAATTCCGGTCGCGCCCATGTTGCGGGTGCCGATGACGGCATCCATTAGCAATGCCCGGATCAGATCTGATGGCTCATACCGGGTTGCGTCGCAACCCACCATGATATCGACCAGATACCCCAGGCCGTCATCGCCCAACGTGTAGACAAC
>JAQVRW010000318.1 GCA_028700875.1 Candidatus Zixiibacteriota bacterium
TACCTGGATACGGTCGTAGAACGTCGGCGCCTTCAACTGGCCGATGGCACCCAGCATCGGGTCGGTATTATCCAAGCGGGATTCCGCCGCTTCGCTGGTCGGGAAATAGAGGTAGGCCTGGCGGGCGTCGTCATAGATGCCGAACCCAACGCCTCTCACCAGCATGCTGCCTTTCAATGTTTCCTCGACCGCCCGGAACAATTGCGTCCGGTCGAGGATATTGATGATCTGCAACGACAGGCGGTCGATGATGTTACGATGGTCGGTGCGGTCGCGGAGGAACATCTTGGTGATAAGAGTATCGATCTGGCTGTTGATCGGTTGAAAGAGGAACAAGGCCACGACGACAAACCCGATATTGATGAGGGGCGTTTCCTGACCGATGACCGTCTTCAAGACGTCGGACAACTGCGTGATGGCCAGGACATAGCCGCCGACCAGCAGCGCCGAGGAGATGGTATAGACCAGCGATTGCCGCACGATCAGACGGATATCGAGAAACTGATAACGGATGATGGCCCAGGCGATGGAGCCGGCGCCGATGACCAACGCCACCACCGTCAGAAGTGACGTCAGCGTCTCGGACATCTGCAGGGGGAGCAAATTGGGCAGGGTAAACGCGATGATATACAACCCCAGCGCCGTCAGGAGGCCCCAGATGAGGACCTGCACCTGCCGACGGAGGCGGGGCGCCTCCACCCGTATCATCCCCCGGAAGAGAAAGGTCAAGGCCAGGACGACGTATACCAGGTTGACCAGGGCGAACAGCTTCTTGTGCGAGGCCAAAAGCAGCCCGATCGGAATCATCAGCCACTTGAGCAGGGAGGCGATCGGTTCCAGGATGGTGTTCAGCAGCCCGTTCTCCCCGGTGTTGATGGTCAGCATCTGCAGAATCCGGTCGGTATTGGCGAAGAAAATAACCAGGATGATATGGAACACGTGGGGGACGAAGATCAGATAGCGCCAGCGCGACGGTTTCACGGCGATGCGGTCATAGGGGAATACCCATGAGAAATAGAGTAGGACCGGGAAGAAGAGCTCCCAAATATAGAAAAGGTTGTACAGGTACGAATCTTTCAACGGGGACGCCGCCTGATAGGGAGAGATCACCGACCCCAGGGCGGAAAAGATCGGCCCCAGTCCGGCCAGAAACAACATGGCCGAGGTGACGCGATTGACCCGGATTCGCGCGGAGTCACGGATGATCACCACGGCCAGAAAGATCAATCCCGCTCCGAACGCGAAATAGATCAGCGCGAATATGAGTTGCTGCGTTCCCATGTCGGATTCAGCTGGCCCGGTTCTCCCGCCTTTTTGCGATTTCCACCCTGGTGCCGCCGGCAGGAAGCGTGGCCACGTTTACTTCATCCACGAAATTTTTGACGATAAACAGCCCCCGGCCGACCTCGCGCAACAGATTGTCGTCGGCGATCGGACTGGGAACCGCCTCGGGGGCAAATCCCTTCCCCTGGTCGGTGACCGTCACGCGCACCTCATCCTCCGAAATCTTGACATGCACGGTCACCGTCTTGGCGGGATCGGATCGGTTTCCGTGGACGATGGCGTTGTTAACCAGTTCGGAGACGGAGATGGCGATATCGGCGATGGTCGAGGAGTCTATCCCGGCGGTAACCAGGATTTCCTCCAGACGCTGGTCGACGGCCGCCAGAAAGGCGCCGGCCGAAGGGATGATGATGCCGTCAGGTGTTATGGCTGGTGTTTTCATTCCTTCACCCAAAAAAAAGGCAGGCCGCGACGCAACCTGCCATGCCTGTGTTAGGGTAACGCCGACTAAAAGGACTTGGTCGCTTCCTCAATCGTATCATAGGCCTTGAAAACCGTAATCAACTTGGTAATCGTCAGAAGCGACTGAATCTTGTCGGTGACCTGGGCCAGCCGCAAATCGCCGCCGGCGCGCCGAACCGTCGTCAATCCCGAAATCAGAATCCCCAATCCACTGGAATTCATCCAGTCGACCTTGCTCAGGTCGACCACCACGTTATTCTTGCCCCCATCAATCAATTCATGCAACAGATCGTGGAGTTCGATCGACTCGGGGCCGCCCATGATTTTCCCCTTGGGTTCGATGATAACGACATTATTCTCTTCACGATGAATCAGCTTCATATCTCTCCCCACTCGTGGAAGGCCTATCCCTCAGTCCAGGACACACCGCCCCGGCATGTCCCGTCGTGGACAGTCTAAATGTCCTTCTCCACGGAAATAAAGTCAAGCCTTTTCTGAAGGTCGAATCCTGCCGTCGCCGTCTACCGCGACCGGTTGACGGTCACCTGGCCGATCCCCACGTCGATGGAAATATCCAGTCCGCGCGTCCCGCGCTTGTACCCGTCGGATTCCCACTCCCCGTCGCCAATGTTGTCGCCCAGATCCTCGTCGATATCGACCGAACTGAGCCACCCGTCATCGGCCGTGATATGAACGGGAACACCTTTGGGAACCTTGATCTTGACCTCTCCCACGCCGACGTCGATATGCGCCGTCAGGAATCCCGTTTCGAATCCGTTGAAATCCAGCTCCACCGAACCGGCCCCGCCGTCCAGTTCGAAATCGCGGCAACGGGCGTAACCGAGGCCATGCAGTTCCACCGATCCGGCGCCGGCGTCGATGGAAAACCGTTTCATCTCCCGCGGGTTGGGCCGGTCGAACAGGATTTCGCATTCGGACGCGCCGGCATCCAACGTGAATTCCTCGAGCGATAATCCCGACAGATCGAGCTCACATTCGGTCGCCCCCACGTCGATGTTGATATCCCAGGTGTAATCGCGCGACAAAGAGACGGACCAGGCGTTATCCTCGCTCTTGAAATCGCCCCTTTCATGGAGTCGCTTCCCGGTCATCTCGAGTTCGGCGGTACTCCCCGATTTGTCAAGGGTGATGTCAACCTTCGTGCGGTCGGCGTCATAGCGAACCCGCCCCGCAAAGAGATCTCCCCCGTCATGGCCATCGAGGCGCACTTCGGCCGCCGAGATGTCGCCGGACAAAGAGACTTTCTTGACCTGAGAATCGGCGGGAAAGTTTTTTTCCAAAACCTGCCGGTCGTGCGCGAGAAGTCCGTTTCCCGTCAACCACCAGACCGCGAAGACGACCGCAAAGACCTTGTAGCGCATCATATGTCACCTGTTTAATGAGAAATCCGTCTATATCATTTGACGGGCGAGCCGGTCATTCGGTTGCATTTTTCGGGCCGGGAGGAGGAGTGACCGGCGGCGGCGGCGAAACCGACGGCGGTTCCTGAGACAGCGGAGGTGGAGGACTGACCTGCGGCGCTGTCGGTCCGGCATCGAAGTGGATTTCGACTTTTGCGCTGGCCCCCCCCGGCTTCGGCCGGGTGCCGAAACGGGTGGAAATGACCGCGCCGAAACCGATCGTCACGGTCGCCAACGCCACCACCAGATACAAGACCAGCAGGATATATTGAATCAGCGTCGCCCCCAGGGCCCCGAACAGCGCTGCGGCGATATCGATCAATTCCACGGCGATGACGCCGCAGATAGCCTTCATGTAGAGCGATTTCTTCTCCCAATGGAAAAGCGGGCAGAGTTTGTCGCCGATGAATATGGCCGCCGCCGCTACCGCCACCACGATCGCCCCGACCAGAAGCAGCGGAAAAGCCAAAATGGCCACGGGAATGCCGACGATGGTAATGATCAGCAGAATGAAGATGGGGATGAGAGAAAACCAGCCCGCTATCCCGATCAAAAACGATTTGACCGTCGCCTGGTCGATGCGCGCGGACACCCGGCCGACGGGGCCCGGCGCCAAGGCGATAACGATAACCGTGATAAAAATGACGATGCCGATGAAGGCCACGGTGACCAGCCACGGCAGGACGAATAACCCCGGCACGCGCCAACTGCCAACCGCCGGGAACCATACTTTCGATTGTTGACCCAATACCCGGCCGCCCCGGTCCCGGCGAATTTCCTTGGCGATGATGTTGCCGCGCACCTCCCCGGTACCAGCAACCGTCACCGTCCGCAGACTGACCACGTCGCCATCCACCAGCCCCTTGATGATAACGTCGCGGCCGCTGAACACGGCTCCCGTCACGCGCCCATCGACTTCCACGACCACTTCGCTGAACAGCCGGCTGATATCGCCTTCGTGCCCGTCCGTGCAACGGATATCCGCCGGGAGCATGAGTTCTTCGCCCGAGGGATCCTCATCCGTCTGATCGG
>JAQVRW010000319.1 GCA_028700875.1 Candidatus Zixiibacteriota bacterium
CCCCTTGGCGTACACGATCGTGGTATCGTCGACTTCGAAAACCGATTCCAGCGGCACCGACAAGACATCGGCGAACTCCTCGATGACGATATCCGCCCTGGCCGACATCCCCGGTTTCAGGCGGGTGTCGGCGGTATCCAGCTGGATTTCGATGTCGAAGACGTTGATTTTGGAGCCCCGTTCCTTGGGCCGGGCCAGCGTGCCGACGTCGGTCACCTCGCCGGTGAATACCGGGCCGGGTATGGCATCCAATTGTATGGTGGAGCGCTGACCTTTCTTGATCTTGGAAATGTCCACCTCGGAAACGGTCGTTTCCACGATCATCGTGGACAGATCGGGAAGGTTGATCAATCCCTGGCCGCTCCAGGGATTGTCACCTTCCTGGACCTTGTCCATCATGCTTCCTTTCCAGATTTCCAGGTACACGACCAACCCCGGGATGGGGGCGGTCAGGGTCATGTTCTTCAGTTCTTTGGCAGCCAGGTCCTTCTGATCCCTGGCCTTGTCGACCGCCACCTGCGTCTTCTGGATGTCCGCTTCCAGGATTATTTTCTGCGTATCGTATTTCATCCGGGACAGTTCCATTTCCAGTTCCGCTTCCTTGCGGATGATGGGCGCCTCGGATTGTTTTTCCATGAATGACCGTTCGGCCTTCTTCAGATCCAGGTCCAGTTGTTTGAGATCCATATCCAGTTGCGCCTTGGCCCGTTCCAGGTTCGCCTCGGCGATTTTCAACTCGGCCGTGGCGTCGCGCATGTTGGTTTCCTGCTGGGTGGGATCGAATTGGAGGAGGAAGTCTCCCTCGTTGACCATGGTTCCCTCCGGAACCATCTTGACGATCTGCAGACTTCCCCGGATGCGTGGAGTGGAGACGGTCATCGACCGCTTGGCGTCAAGCCGTCCATTGGTGGCCAGGGAAATGATAAATTCCCCTTGCGACGCCTTGATAGTCGGACCCGACCCGGTCGAGCCGTTGAGTTTGACGATTCCGTAAACACCGGCGGCCAGTCCGATGACGATCACTCCGGCGAATAAATATTTTTTCAATTTATCCTCTCTTGCCCAATAGTATACCTGTGACTACACCCGGTGTCAAGCGAGTGACCCCATATCGATATGGCCGGGGCCGTCCGGCGGATGAAATTCCATGGCCGCATGCTTATCGACTTTCTACGTAAGGGTTGTCTTTTTGTTCCCCATCCGCGACGGGTTTAAACCGTCGATGGGTCCAGAACCATAGGTCGGGTCGCATGCGAATGGCCCGCTCTATCCGTTGGGTGTAAACAGTCGTCAACCGCACGATCTCGGCGTCCGGATCGGCGTGCGGATCCGGATACAACAACGGGTTGAAGCGGCAGTGATGGGTGTCATCGGGATTGCGCACCCAGTAGCCGGTCAAAATCGGGGCCTGGAATTTCACCGCCAGCGCCGCCGGCGCCCGGGCAACCGATACTTTCCGTCCGAAGAACGTCACGATGATGCCCCCGGAGCCGCCATGCTGGTCGGCGATCATGGCTATCTGGCGATTGGCTTTCAGGGCGCGAATGACGTCTTTCATGCCCCGGTCGGAATGAATCACCTTCACACCATGACTGGCTCGAAGCAGGGTCAAGTAGCTATCGAAATACGGGTTGTGCTGGCTGCGGACCATAAAATCGACCGGATATCCCAGGGCGTTGACATAGGCGCCCATCAGTTCCCAATTATCGAAATGGCTTCCGGCCAGTATAGCGCCACGGCCGTGATCGACCGCTTCCTGAAAGCACTCCGTCCCTTCGGACGTGACCAGCTTGAGAATCTGTTGTTTCGACAGGCGGGAAAAGCGGGCGACTTCCGCTATCGTCCGGCCGATGTTGTCGAAAATCCGTCCGGTGAGTTCCTCCCGCCCGGCGGCATCATATTGATCGCCGAACGCGATTTCCAGATTGGTCCGGACGATCGCGCGGCGTTTGGACATAATCAGGCCGCCCGCCCGCCCGGCCTTTCCGCCGAGCCTTACCGCCGTGCGATGCGGCAGCAGCTGGAAAACCAGCGCCGCCGCGCGCGCGGCGAGGTACTCAATCCCATGGCTTATCTTCATCAGGCTTTTCGACTTCTCCATAATCGAAATCGGTTGAATGCAGGGCGTCGTATTCATCCAGTTGTTCGATCCGTTTATGACGCCGCAGGCGGACGATGATGAAACCGACGACGGCAATGACGGCCAGAAGAATCCAGAAGAGGTTGCTGTCAAAAAGGAGACTCACGATATTGTACCTCCCATGCAAATAACCGGCGAATTCCCGTTCAAAGGCGCCGTAATCGGCCCCGATAGCCGTTACCAGGGCATCATCGATGTTTTGTCCGGAGGCGATTCCGGACAGCAGGATACGTAAGCTCGATTTCCCGTACGTGTCCAGGAAATATTTGAACGCCAGAAAGGATTCCGAGTAGGCCACCTGCGCCTTCGGGGCGGTGAAACGGTTCAGGTATTCGATTTCCGTCAGCGGTATCTCCCCGCCGACGATCACCGCCCGGGCCATGGCGACATTGTCATCCCAGCTCCATTCGGCCGACATGTACATCGCCATCCCTTCATCCAGCCAGCGCGGGACTTCGCGATACCCGACCGCGTGAGCCATGACCATATGAGCGTATTCGTGCGCCATCAGTTCGCCGAGAGGCTTGTCTCCCGGCATCATGCGGGGCGACTTGATAACGATCCGATATTTATACGGTATCGCCACGCCCGCGCCCCAGTCGGGGATGGCGTCACCGGCCAGGGAGTCGAACTTATCCTGAGTGGTGACGATATAGACATCCAGCGAATCCGGCGCCCCGAATCCCACCAGCGGTTCGAGCCGTCCGGCGGTCACATGGATCACCGAGTCGGCATACGCGGCATCCAGCGGAATATCGGCGTCGACGCGAATCGCGCCGCCATAGGCGACCGTCGAGAATAGCATCGCCAGGAGTATGGTTGCCGCCGTTGATTTTGTCATCAGGGACCCGTTTTGGCTACAACATGGAACGTCCGCGCGACGGTCGTGGCGTTGCCGCACCGGTCGCGGACGGTGATTTTCAGCAGATGCGACGTGCCGCGAATGGTCCAATGCGGCTTTCCGGTCAGGAGTTTCTGGTCGGAATCATATTCCGGGATCACCCATTTCCCGTCGATGGTGATTTCGAAATTCCGGTCATCCTCAAATCCGGACAAGTCATCGGCGACGGAACAGCGTATCTGGGGACGGCCGGAAGTCAGCGTCTGTTTGTCGGCGATATTCAGGTCGGATATGGTCGGGGCCGTAGTGTCGGTCAGAACGGCATATGCTCCACCGCCGGAAACGGTGGCGGTCAGGCGGTTGTTATCGAGATCGACCCGTCGGCCGACCCATGACCAGCGATTCCCCGCCCGGTGAATATAAAAGGCTGTCTTGACCGTATCGGGCAGGGTCGAAAACCGAATGGCCAACCGCATCGGATTGGCGAAGGCCAGCCATCCCGGCAGGAACGCAAACGGCCGACGGATGAAACTACTCGACGGCGGCGGCGGTAAAGCGGTATCGACAATCGTCACCAGAGCATCGCCGAAAAGATCGTTGGCGCCGCAGTCGATGGTCAGGTCGTCATCATGGTCAAACCGCGCCGGTTGTCCAGCCGTCAGGTGATGCAAACCCAGGACGACCGTATCGGGAACCCACGGCCGGGGACCGTCGATGATGATACGGTCGATGAATTCGACATCTGCGGCGGGGCGATAATACCCGGCGAAACTACCATGGGCGACCTGACGATAGGCAAGCGTATCGATCCCCTGATCGGTGGCGATGATGCCGGTCAGACGGTCGATCCCGCCGGCAGCCGTCTGCACGGTGAAAAGCAGACCGTCATCGATAATCTTGAAGAAAACGCCGGGGTTTGCGGCCGCGGGGACTGATGAATCATTCGGTCGCGAAAGATACATGGATGGATACGATACCCCTTCCCGCTTGAACGCCAGCCGAAACTGCCGGAAACGGGCGAATTTTCCGCTTAGGGTGAGAGCATCGCTGGAGACGGTCTGTTTGGCATGAAGTAACGTATCATGCCCGCCATTACGCATTCCGAACAACTTCACGGTATCGAAAGCGGCCCGGGCGGCGGCGGGTGCCAGAGGCAGCATGATTTCGTCATCGGATATAGCCGCGTCCGACAGGTCGGC
>JAQVRW010000320.1 GCA_028700875.1 Candidatus Zixiibacteriota bacterium
TATAACGGCGCTGGCCGGCGACCAGGTGATGGCCGATGTGGCGGCGAACCGAAACTGCCCGGTGATATTGATGCATATCAAAGGAACGCCTCAGACGATGCAAAGTGATCCTCGTTATGACGATGTCGTCGGGGAGGTGTCGGAATATTTCGAGCAACGGATGGCGCTGGCGCAGTCGCGCGGAATCACCGTCGATAACATCATCCTGGACGTCGGGATAGGGTTCGGCAAACGAATGATCGACAATCTGATGCTGATCAAATATCTGCGGGCGTTTGCCCGGTTCGGACGGCCGCTTCTGATCGGATTGTCCCGGAAGCGGTTTATCGGCGATCTGACCGGCAAGGACGCGGCCGAGCGCCTGGATGGTTCGCTGGCGGCGGCCGCCCTGGCCGTATCCGCCGGCGCCGACATCATCCGCACCCATGATGTCGGACCTACCAAACAAGCCGTGACCGTGGCGGCGGCGGTGCGTGAGGCCTAGATGGAGCTGTTTTCCTTCGATTTCATCAAGTTCCGCCTGATCGACCTGGTCGATATCGTCATCGTGGCCTATATCATCTACCGCCTGCTCACGCTGGTCAAGGGGACCCGGTCGGCGCAGATGATCACCGGGCTGGTGCTGGTCTTTTCCCTGGCTTTTATCGCCTTCTGGTTTCAACTGGAAGGACTCATGTGGCTGTTTTCCAATCTGGCCACGGTCGGTTTTATCGTGTTGGTGATCGTCTTCCAGCCCGAGTTGCGGGGTATGCTGGCCCAGATGGGGCATTCGCGATGGTTTCGGGCCCTGGGCCGCTATGAAGGCACGAAAATCGTCGATGAGATCAGCCGCGCGGCCGTGCGGCTGGCGGAACTGAAATACGGCGGCCTGATCGTGATCGAACGCACGGTCGGCCTCAAGAACTTCATCGAAACCGGCAAGGTTCTCAACGCCGAGTTGTCGTCCGAGGTCATCACCACGCTCTTCACTCCCTACACGCCGTTGCACGACGGGGCCGTGATTGTTTCCGGGGAATTTCTTTCCGCCGCCGCCTGCACCCTGCCCCTGACCAAGAATCCCCGTTACCGCAAGCTGTACGGCATGCGCCACAAGGCGGCTATCGGCGTGACCGAGGAGTCGGATGCCATCGCGGTGGTGGTCTCGGAGGAGACCGGGGAAGTTTCCATCGCCTATCAGGGGTTGTTGGACCGGGGCATCGACCGGGCCGAATTCCGCAACAAACTGGCCGAATATTTCAAGAAATAGTCTCATGACACGGAGTACGGAAGCAGAACGGCTGGCGGAATTGGCGCAAGCCGTGCGGGAGTCGACCCTCAAACGGTTGCGTCTCGTTCCACCCGGAAACGAAAACTGGCGGCCGGTCGACGGGGCCATGAGCTTCGCCGATATCGCCCGGCATTTGGTCGAAGCCGATCTCTGGATGTTTCTCAAGATGGAGGATGTCTCCATCAAACCCGTCCATGGCCGGGCCGGTGCGGTGGTGATTACCGACGGGAGCCAATTCAACGCTCTCATTAATGAATTGGAACAGCTTGGCCGAAGGCGTTCGGCCTGGATGGCCGGCCTGACCGAGCGGGACTTGTCGGCAAAGATTGCCGACAGCCGGTTCGGCGGGGATGTGACGGTTTGGTGGATGATCGCAAGGGGGAATCTCGATCACGAGATTCATCACCGGGGACAACTGGCAGTTTATCTCCGGATGTTGGGAATTATCCCGGCGTAGTCCGGCGAGGGATTCAGCCGACGATTTGGATGCATTGGGCGGGGACCCAGCCGGAATCCCCCTGCTGATTCATGCACCAGAACCAGCCGCTTTCCTCACGAGCGACCAGAATCTCCTCCTGTTCCGTCACGCTCAATTCCGCCGTGGAAAAGTCGGTCAAGATGACGCCATTGCGGTCGTCTTTCCTCATGATGTATTTTTCCGGCACCCAGCCGCCTTTGTTGCCGGAATTGACGCACCAGATCCATCCGGGCCACTCGCTGGTTTTGGCCACGATACGGACGTTTTCCCCGAGCCGGACCATCAGGGGATCGAGATAGGATGATGAATGCGGCGATACCACCAGCCCACGGCGGGCGTCGTCCCATAATTGCCGGTTGTCGTTCTCCATCATGTCGCGCTCCGAGCCATATATAATTCGGCGCCGCCTGTTGGCGACGCCGGGAATATCAGTACCCGATCGATGTACGATCCCGGATGATCTCCGGCGGCCGATTGATCCACCGGAGTTTCTCTTGCCGGTTTGAACGCCGGGCTATTGCGTCTGTCCGACTTTCGTCATCACGATCTGTTGGCTCAACAGGGGACGGGACAATTTGCCATTGTATTCGAACAGGAACGTCACCGGTTCGTACCCGTCCTTTTCGAAGTAAATATTGTGTTCCTCGAATGAAACGCCGTCCAGTTTAAAAATTCCCAGCGAATCGGTCTCACAACTCAGACGGGCGTGGGATTTTTCAAAAACCTTAACCCCGGACAACGCGATGCTAGTGTCGGCCTCTGTCACCTTGCCGGTCAAAAGCGCCGATTTCTCCGGCGTCGTGGTTCCGCACGCGGCCAGCATCAATAGGCACGCGATAATTCCGAAAATGGTTGCCATAATTCGCATGACATACTCCTTGTTTCCGGGCCAATCTAATCATCGGCCCCGGCCGGCGGTAGAAAAAAATGATGGCGCCGGGCGGGGATTTGGATATATTGGCGCGCGGGGGCGGATACTGACGTGGCCGTCCTCGTTTGTTTTTTGGTCAAAGGCGATATGTTTATAGACTATGTCGAAATAGAGGTGACGAGCGGCCGGGGCGGCGACGGATGCGTATCCTTCCGGCGGGAGAAATATGTCCCCAAAGGGGGGCCGGACGGCGGCGATGGCGGCCGGGGCGGCGACGTGATCATCGAAGCCGACGAAAATCTCAGCACTCTCTTGGATTACCGTTACAAACCTTTCTATAAGGCCGAGGACGGTCAACCCGGTGGCGGGGCATTGAAATCCGGGCACGACGGCGAAAATATCATCCTGCGGGTTCCCGTCGGAACGATCATCAAAGACCTCGAAAAAGGGGACGTTATCGCCGATCTTGATGCCCACGGCACGCAGGTCGTGGCGGCGTCCGGCGGACGAGGCGGCAAAGGAAACAATCATTTCAAGTCGTCTACCAATCAAGCTCCCCGGAAAGCCACCCTCGGCCGGCCGAGTATCCGTCTCAAGCTGGCTTTGGAACTGAAACTTTTGGCCGATGTCGGCTTGGTCGGATATCCCAATGCCGGCAAATCGACCCTTCTGGCGCGGGTTACGGCCGCGCGTCCGAAAATCGCCGATTATCCCTTCACGACTCTGATCCCCAATCTGGGGATAGTCAAATTGCACGATTTCAAGACCCTTGTCATGGCCGATATCCCCGGTATTATCGACGGAGCCAGTGAAGGAAAAGGGCTGGGCCTGCAATTCCTGCGGCACATCCAGCGAACCGCCGCGCTGCTGTTCCTGATCGATGGATTTGCCTCCGATGTCGGCGCCGTTTATGACAGCCTGTATCGGGAACTGGCGGAATACGATCCGGATCTGGTCAACCGAAAAATCGTCAAGGTCATCAACAAGACCGATATCATCGAACCCAAAAAGCTGAAGACACTTCAGAAGAAGTATCCTGATTTCATGTTCATTTCCGCCGTCACCGGAGAGGGCATCAAGGAGCTGTTGGAGCGCCTGGAACGGGATTTGGCGGAGCGGTTGAAATGAACCAGAAGGAAGTCACGGCCGCCGTGATCCTGGCTTTGGCGGCCGTGGGCAAGATCGGGCCGGTCAGGATCAAGGCGATTCTGACCCAAGCCGAGCAACCCGCCGGCATCCTTTCCTGGGATGCCGAGCAGTTCTGTCGAATCCCCGGTATTCAGCAGGAGCTGGCCGGGAGAATCCTGCAAAAACTCGATGTCGCCTATGGTCAGCGGCTGATTGAATGGGCGAAAAAGCGCGACCTGGGCATCACTACGCTGGCCGATCCAGATTACCCCCCCATGCTCCGCGCCATCTATGATCCCCCGCCGTTTCTGTTTATGGCCGGGAAATGGACGGAGGCCGACAACAAGGCGGTCGCGATTGTCGGCTCCCGCAACGCCTCCGAATATGGCAAAACCACTGCCGCTTCGCTGGCGGCGGAATTGGCCCGCCATGGGG
>JAQVRW010000321.1 GCA_028700875.1 Candidatus Zixiibacteriota bacterium
CCGAGAAGAGCACCCCCACCTGCGCGACATTGACCATGTAGGCGAGGACGGCCAACACGAGGAGAATGGGGCCGAGCAGGATGGCGAACTGGCCCATCTGATTGGTGATGAACTGATGAATGTTTCCGGCATTAATGGCGATGTTCGGCGCCTCCGAAAACGCCTGCCGCATCGTCCCCATCAGATGGCCGCCCAGAGCCGGACCCAGAACATACGCCGCCCCCATCCCCAGGGTGACGATCACCACGGAGTTCAACTCCATGGAACGAGCCACCTGCCCCTGCTCGCGGGCCTTCTCCAGCCTTCGCGGTGTTGCTTGTTCGGTTTTATCTTGTCCGGTATCTTCCATGCTCACACCGTTCCGGCGAGGTGATACAGTTTCATCAAATGCGCCAGTTCACTATCCAACCCGGCCGTGACTTTCGTCAGCAGGTAGGAAAAAGCCGGCAGGGACAGTCCGATGACCGCCAGGCCGGCGTAAATTTTCACGGGGAACCCGACGATGAAGATGTTCATCTGCGGCATGGTGCGGGCCAAGACGCCCATGGCCACGTCGACCAGGAAAACCGTCAGAATGGCGGGAGCGGCGAATTTGACGCCCAGGACAAACACCAGCGCGGAATATTTGATGATCCATTCGCCGACGGCACCGGACGGCGCGCCGCTGCCCAGAGGAATCGCCCGATAGGAATCGACCAGCCCGCTTATGATCATGTGATGGCCGTTGAGACAGATAAAGATCAGGGTGGCCAGCAAGAACCAGAACTCGCCGATGACCGAGACCTGCTCCGACGAGTTGGGGTCCACAACGTTGACCATGGCGAAACCGATTTGATACCCGACGATGGCGCCGCTCAGCCGGATGGACAGGAAAACGATGTTGAACACCAGGCCGATCATGACGCCGACCATGAATTCGGTCAGGCAAAGGAAAACGAGGGGGATCAGGCCTTTGGACTGCGGCAACGGGGTATTGATAAACAACGGCAGCAATATGACCCCGAGCCCCAGAGTCATGGCCAATGCGATCCGGCGGGGAATCGAGTTATGCGAAAAAATCGGCGCCGTCAGCATCAGCCCGCCGATGCGAACCAGCAACAGCAGGAAGAGTTGAATCTTTTCGGAGCCGAGAGTCACCAGATCGAACACGTCTTCCACCCTACTCTAATGGTTATCGTGGAGGCTTTATTGCAAGGTCTGTGCCAACATGAAACGACCCGGAAGAAGTATTTATTGCCTTGCGGGGCAACCGCTTACAAACCGGGCCGGACAAGCGGTCCGGCCCGGTTTGTTGTAAAAGGAAAATTATGCCGAGAGGCAGGGAACTTTTTTCTATCCGACCAGATTCGGGATGTTCTGAAACAGGCGGGTGGTGAAATCCACAAGCATGTTGATAATCCAAGGAAGAAACAGAAGCATGGCCAGCGCCACGGCCACGATCTTGGGAATGAAAGTCAGGGTCATTTCGTGAATCTGGGTCACGGCCTGGAGGATGGAAATAAGCAAACCGACCACCAAGCCGAAGATCAGCATCGGGGCCGACACCAGCAGCGTCAGCGTAATGGCTTCCCGTCCCAGCGAGAGAACGTATTGCGGGGTCATATCGGTATCCTTATTTGAACGATTCCACCAGCGCCTTGACGACGAGATACCACCCGTCCACCAGGACAAACAGCAGTATCTTGAACGGCAAGGCGACCATCACAGGCGGCAACATTAACATACCCATCGACATCAGCACCGAAGCGACGACCATGTCGATGACCAAAAATGGAATGAAAATCACGAAGGCGATCTGAAAGGACGTGCGCAGTTCCGACAGCACGAATCCCGGGATCAACACCCGGTTGGGAACATCTTCTTTGGTTTGCGGTCGCTCCATCCCCGACAGTTTGACAAACAGCGCCAAGTCTTTTTCGCGAACCTGCTTCAGCATGAACGTCCGGATGGGTTCCATTCCTTTCTGGAAGGCGTCTTTTTGCGAAATTTGACCGTCGAGGTACGGCTTCAAGCCCTGGTCATAGGCCTGGTTGCCCACCGGCATCATGATGAAAAACGTCAATATCAAGGCCAGGGCGATAAGCAGCTGGTTGGGAGGCATCTGACTGGTGCCGATCGCCTGCCGCAAAAACGACAGCACGACGACGATGCGGATGAACGAGGTCATCATGATCAGGATGGACGGCGCCAGGGACAGCACGGTCAAAAGCAGCACGATTTGCAGCGCGACCGACAAGTCTTTGGGGTTCTGCATCGGCTCCACGCCGATGGATATTTTGGGCAAGGCCTGGGCCTGGGCCACCGAGCCGGATAACAAGCTCAAAGCCAGCACCACCAAGACGATTGCGGCGCACTTGTGGCGCAAGACGGTTTGAACGGCTGATTGGAAAAACCTACTCACGGCCGGCTCCTTTGGTGGAGCGGCCGCGGAACAGTTTGCCGGCGGCTTCATTCAAGAAGCCGGGAAATCCGGCCGGAGATTGGGCCAGTTTCTTGGCGACGTCCGGCGGCAGGCTGTCCCATTCCAGTTCGGTCAGCATATTGATGGAGTTATCGGTGATGCCAATTAGCACGGCGCGGTCGGCCAGTTTCAGCAGGCAGACGGATTTCTTGGGGGCCAGATACGTTTGTTCTATGACCTGGATGGTCTTTCCCCGACCGCCGCTCAGGCGATTTCCCGAAAGCCTACGCAAGAGAAATACGGTGGCGTAAATGATGACGACGATGACCAGAAGCGCCACGACGATTCGGGCCAGCGACGGCACGGAGTCCTGGATGAGCGACGACGTTCCGACGTCGGCGGTCGTATCAATCGCGGCGGTCAAGGGGGCCGCTCCGCCGGCGACAACGGTGTCAACCGGTTCGGCCGCAACCATCGACCAAAACAGCCCGACCAGAAGCAGGCCGAGCAACATCCCATGTTTCATTTTTCCCTACCTCGTCCGGCCTATTCCATGGCCAGACTTTTGATCCGTTCTTCGGGCGACAGAAGCGACGTCACGCGGACGCCGAAGTTTTCATCGACCACCACCACCTCGCCCCGGGCGATGATCTTATTGTTGACCAGCAGGTCCACCGGCTCTCCGGCCAGCTTGTTCAATTCGATCACGGATCCGGGACCGAGGGTCAGCAGTTCCGCGATGGGCAGTTCCGTCCGCCCCAATTCGATGGCCACCGGCATTCGCACATCCAGCAGCAAATCGATGTTATTGTGGAACGATTCCGTACCGGTCGACGGAGCGAGTTGCTGGAACTCGGCCCGCTGGGCAAACGGGGCTGTCGCGCCGATGCCGCTGAGATCCGGAAATTCGTCCTTCTGGTCCCCGGCCTCGTTCGGCTGACCGGCGTCGGCTCCTTCGGCCGGGCTGTCGTCATCTTTCGGAAACATCCCGATGTCCTCGAAGGTCGGCACCGGGCTACCGCCGACATCCATGCCGTCGTCGATTTCCCCATCCTTCGGTTCATCCGGCGACGACGCCGCCTCAGGCGGCGCGGCCGGTTGTTCCCCGGGTCGCTGCTCCTGATCCTGTGATGGATCCATCTTCAAGTCTTCCGGCATACCTGCCTACTCCTTTCCTATAGGGTCCATGACCGTGGTGACGACGATTCCGCGTTTCCGCCCGACCAGACCGGGGCGTCCCCGGAATTTTCGGCGATTTCGGACATATAACGCTATGTCTTCGGTAATCCCATGATTCGTCGTGACGACATCCCCGATCTTCAATTTCATAAAGTCGCGGATCCTGATGTCCGTGTCGGCCATGATGGCACAGAGCGGGACCGACAATTCCTGCAGATTGGCGCGATTGATCTCGGCGTCTCCGCTCAGCGATCGTTTCTTGGTGGCGTCAATCCAGTTTTGCGCCGACAGCTTGGTGATGATCGACTCCAACGCCATGTAGGGGTAACAGATGGTCATCAGCCCGGACGTCTGCAACAGCTTCAACTGGAAGGAAACGACGATGACGGTTTCACCGGGCGGAACCACCTGCACGAACTGCGGGTTGCTGTCCAGATTAACATGTTTGATCTTCACGGCGGTGATATGCGACCAGGCGTCTTCCAACTCATGGTAGACCATCTGGACGATACGGGACATCAGGGAGCGTTCGATGCCGGTCATTTCCCGGCCCGTATCCAGCACTTTGCCGCTCCCGCCGAACATCCGCTCGATG
>JAQVRW010000322.1 GCA_028700875.1 Candidatus Zixiibacteriota bacterium
CATCCTCGACATCGGTCCCCCATATCGACAGCACCAACGGCGCAGCGGTCTGACAGCTTCCCCACAAACCATATCCGGTGGCGAAATGCGCATGGACAATGTCCGGCGCGAACGATTTGAGTAATCGTCGCACGCGGAAGATATTGCGAAAGTATGCCGTCCGTGACGATCCGGGGAGAAAAACAGTAGTGATTCCGGGCGGGGCGACGCCTATTTGGTTGTTGCTGAAGACGCGCACCTCATGTCCCCGCGCGGCCAGGGCGAGACTCCATCGTCGCGTATGGGTTGATCCCGCCTGTGCCAGCAGAGCGATTTTCATCGCCCGACCTTTTCGACCGGCGCCTCGGCCGGACGAAAGCCGAACGATGCGATCAGGCCGAAAAAGACGGCCATGTGGTAGCTGTTGTTGCCCCAGAACCAGGATCCCGCATAAAACACTGAGCCGACCACGGCCACCGCGATCGCCATCAGACTGATTACGACCGGCATTTCCGCCTCTGAAACGACAGCGGTCAGATTCCGCCAGGCCGTCCGTAACGCCCGCCAGAAGAACCAAGCCAGGGATAATACCCCCGCGATGCCGGTTTCGGCCAGGGCGGTCATAATCACGGCATGAGTGGAGAGACCGGAAACCATATAGAAAATGGGATCGAATCGGACGGTGGGAACCCATTGACTGACTAAGGAAAAATTGCCCGCCCCGATACCGAACAGCGGGTTGGCCGAGAAGGCGGCCAGAGCCGCTTTCCAGAGGGTGACACGGAGAAGAACTGTTTCGCGGGCCTGAGGGCCGAGACGGCCGAACCGGTGCGCGATACCGGAAAAAACCGGAGTATAGAAAACCAGAATGGGGACGATGATGACGGCCAGTACAGCCGCGATCGCCAGGTTACGGTACGAGATGCGCAGATTAAAATCCCGCGCTTTCCAGAGAGTCAGTATCAGCACGACCAGCAGGCACCATCCGGCGGTGATCGCCGACGCCCGCGTCTGCGTGGCGACGATGCCGCCGGCAGCGAGCCACGCGGCAGCTCCCCAAAACACCCGCCACCGTACATCACGGCTCCACAGATAGAAGACCGCCCCGATAATCAGGGCCAACATCGCATGATCGCCGAATCCCCGTCCGGCCAGACCGAATGCCCGCACCGCGCCTCCCGAGGGAAGAAATTGAATCAGTGCGATGGCGGAATTGACCGTCGCGGCGACGACATAGACAATGAGGATTTTTCGAGCGATGCCGCTTCGGCCGAAATGGGCGGTAGCCAGAAAGGTGGCGAAGAGCACCACCTGACGGAAGAAGTACCGCACCGACAAAGGAGTGAAAAGCTCCAGGGCTATCGACAAGAGCATGACCAGAAGATAAGGAAGATACGCGCGGGCGATAGGGTTGGGCGCGTCTACCGGCCTGCGGACCAGGAGATCCACCAGATAGGCGGCAATGAGAGCGAAGGCGGCCATATCGGCCGGAAGAAGCGCGATTTCGCCGGGCAGGGGGAAATAGAAAAATGATGCTACAATGACCGCGGCAATAGCCAGCGGCCCGTGCGAAACCAGCAGAAGGGCCAGCGGCGCGAGGGCATAGAGGATTCCGTACGTCGGCCGCCAAAATAGCAGGCCGGCCAAAGGCAAAACATAGACGGCGGCAACGGCGAAAAGCGTCCAGTCGCCGATCCGTCTCCCCTGACCCAGGGCCGAGAGACTAGCCGGCCAGGTCATGGTTTCGTCCTTTGTTTGTCAATAGATTCGGCAATGTCCGCATATCCGCTATATTAACCAGATACCCTAGGGCACAGAAAACCAGAAGGGTGACCGCCGTCCCGAGGATCAAGACCATGGCCGACGCGCCGAACTCCCCGCGGTCAACCGGAATAAAGCGGGTTAATCCCCAGGCCGCGCCCCAGGCCGCCACGCCGGCTATTCCCAATTTGATAACATAAATCAAAAGGGCCCGACCGTCAATCCGGGCGATATAAATCGCCGCCACCGCCACGGCCAATATTCCCCCCACGGAATAACTCAGGCTGCTGGAAATCGCCAGGCCGGCGAAACCGAAAGGGCCGACCATGGCGGCCGTCGCCCCGATCTTGACCGCCACCGCCGCCGCCGCCAGCCAGAGAAGCATCAGGTTCCGCCCGGCGGCATAGAAGGCGCGCGACATGATCCACAGCAGAAACTGCCCGGCCAGACCCGGAGCCGAATATTTCAGGAGCACGGAGGTGTAGGCCACGGACTGCCGGTCAAATTCGCCCCGTCGAAAGAATACCGTTACCAGCGGTTCGCAGTATACCCAACAAATGATGGTGGCCGGGACGGCCAGAAGCAGCGAGACGGTGATGCCTCGCTCCAAAAGATGGGCGGTCCGCGCCGGGTCGTTCCGGGCAAATGCCTCGCTGAGATAGGGGAACAGCACGGTCGACAAGGCATAGGCCAGAATCGACACCGGAATCATGATGAGCAGGTAGGAATATCCGAGGGCGGAAACGATCCCCGCCGGCATGGAAGAGGCGTAGTAGCGGTCAACCAAGGCATAAAGCTGCCAGGCCGATTCAATCAGAAGAATGATCACCGCCGCCGAAAAGAAGGAGCCCATCCGCTTTTCCAGCCTGATGCGGAGGGAGACGGTATCAACGCCCAGGCGTCGAAATGGAATGAAGTTGATGACGACCTGCACCAAATAACCCAGGACCAGGCCCCATAACACGGCCCGCGTGGAAAGCCGTCCGGCGAATAGGGCGATCATCGCGATCATAACGATATTGGCCGCAATCGGGGCCGCGGCCGGAAGCAGGAACTGCTTTTCGGCGTTAAGCGCCGACCGGAAATACGCCTCCATAACGGCAAACAGGATGATGACCGAGGATACCCGCATGATCATGACCGCCTCGGCCAGGCGGTCATCCGGCAGGCCGGGTGCGATCAGGCGCAGGAGATGCGGCGCGACGGCGATGATGGCCAGCATACCGATCGCGGCGGCGCCCACGGAGACGGTGAACCGGGCGGCCAGAGATTGAAAGGCGGCTTTTCTGTCCTCGGCCACGGCGGCCTGAGCATACGCGGGGATGAACAGATTGGTGAAAGCGTACCCGATCAGCGTGTACAACGCCACCGGGATCGAGATCGCGATCAGGTAGGTGTCATATTCGATGCCGGTGCCGAACCGGTAGGCAATGATCATCTCGCGGCCGAAGCCGATAATTTTCGACAGGAGCACCAAATGGGCCAGCACAATCGTGGTGCGTTGGATGTTGGGCGCGGCGACGGTCATTGACGGCGAAGGTACCGCTCGATCGCGGCGGTGATAAGTTGTGACGGACGTCGGCCGGCGACCGTGGCCTTGATTTGCGGGCGGCGCTTCTGCGGCTGCCTCAAAGCCCGGCGGATTTTGGCGGGAGACAAGTCGACCAGCGTGTTGGCGCCGCTGCGGACGGTTTCGACCCACTCCGTCTCCGTTCGGAGAGTCAGGCAGGGACGCCCCAGAAAACAGGCCTCCTTCTGAATTCCCCCCGAGTCGGTCATGATCATTCGGGCCTGCCATATCAGCGCCAGCGTTTCGAAATACGGCTGGGGCCGGCCGATAATCAGATTCGGAATAGCGGAAATCTTCCTGAGCAGGTGATGGCGACGGAGGCTCCCGATGGTGCGGGGATGCGCCAGGAACAGCATCGGCTCCTCAATCGACCCGGCTATGTCGATAAAGGCGCGCAGGCGATCCGGATCATCGGCGTTTTCGGCCCGATGCATGGTAATGAGGAGATAGTTCCCTTTTCCCAAACCGAAACGCCGCAATACGGCCGCGTGATCGGGAAGCGACGGCCGGCAGGTATCCAGCATTTCATACATCAGGTCGCCGCTGGCCACCAGACCGCGCGTGATTCCCTCGCGGATGAGATTGCCTCGGGCGGCTCCGGTCGGATAAAAAAGCAGCGCGGAAAGATGATCGGTCATCTTGCGGTTGATCTCTTCCGGCATGGTGTCTCGAAACGAACGCAGTCCGGCCTCGACATGGCCCACGGGGATTCTCAATTTGGCGGCGGCGAGTGCGCCGGCGACGGTCGTATTGGTGTCGCCGAAGACCAGCACCATATCCGGCTTGAGCGACATGAGCGCCTTTTCGCATCGTT
>JAQVRW010000323.1 GCA_028700875.1 Candidatus Zixiibacteriota bacterium
CGCGCCGGCGTTAATGATGGAGCGGATGAGGTATCCCGGCCCGGCGCCGACTTCCGACCGAGAGCCGCCCTTGATATCTTCCATCGCGGTCAGGCTGGTCCCGTTGATACGGACGAACCGGCGCCCCATGGCGTCGGCGATCGCCTGAACCAGCGATGCCTTCCCCGTCCCGACCGGGCCGGCCAGACACATCACGGGCAGGTCCTGAAGCTCCCGGCTCGTCTGCCATACGGCCAGGTATTCCAGGACCTGCTCCTTTATGGCCGTGGATCCGTAATATTCTGAGTTGATTTTCTTATCGACCGTCACCAGGTCATAGGGCTCGGCCGGCGGCATATCCCACGGCAGCGAGAGAACCACTCCTAGGTAATTTTTGATGGCCCCGTACTCGGCCGACGAGGACGAGATATGCTTCAGACGATCGGCCTCAAACAGGAGCCGATCGGCGATCTCCTGGGGTACGGCCCGGTTGGCCCGAATCTTGTTGTGGAACATCCGGGACAGGTCCTCTTCGACAAATTCCTCCCCCAGCTCCCGCCTGATTTCCATCAACTGCTGACGCAGAAAGACTTCCCGCTTTTTTTTCTCCAGCGACTCCGAGACCCGCTTATCGATTTGCATCGATAACGCCTTCTTCTCCACCTCGTCACCCAGAAGACGCTTGATGGTTGCCAGACGGTCGGCGATGTCGACGCCATCAAGGATTTCCTGTTTTTCATGCGGTTGAAGATGGAAAGACGATGCCACGCGATCGGCGAATTTGCCGGGCGAGGCGGTCAAATCCTGCAATTTGGCAATCATATCCTGAGGATAGTCGCGGTCCAGTTGCGACAGTCGCGCTACCAATTCCGTCAGGCCGTCGATGTCCAGGCGCGGCTTTTGGTCGGGTTCCTCATTTTCGGCAATCTCCGAGTATGAGGCGGTCAGATACGGCAGGACCTGCCGGATATCGATCAGGGCCACCCGCCGCAACCCGACCAATGTCACCAGGCGAGACCCGCCGCTGGCGGGTTGGGATGATTCCACCTGGGCCATAACGCTGATTTCGGAGAGGTCGATTCCGCCGTTTTCGTCCGCCGGCCGTGGAGAATAGGAGACGATCACCTGGTCATCTTTCCCCGTGATCGCGTCCAGCATTGCCAGATTTTCTTTATTGGCAAGCTGGACGATATGTTTTTCTCCCGGCAGGATGGCCGTCGATCTAATGGGAAAAACCGGCAAAATGGTATCCGTATCGGACACCAAAAGCGGTAACTGTTTGCGAGACTTTATAATCATGGCCGCCATTATCTTCCTTATCGGCTTATACACTTGATTCTCAAGGGAGTTTACCCCGGCGGACTCTTTTTGTCAACAGCCCCGCAATAATCAGCTATTAGCTACCGGTTAATCGGCGACCACCGGCCGCAAATCGGCCACCATTCGCTGGATTTCGTAGTCCGGGATCTCCTTGAGGGCGTCCAGATTGACCTTGATCTGTCCACGGTCAGCGACCAGACGGTAATACCCCGATCGGTTATTTTCATATAGCGGCCATTGGGGCAAAAAATCGCGGCCGATTTCCTGACGCAACCGATATAAATACCGGGCCTGATTATACCCTTGTTCCAGTTCGTCTTTGTAGACCCAACCGGTATCCTTGGTCAATCGCGACCAGACCAAACTGACCAGGTATTTGAACGATTTGCCGGTCAGCGTGATCGGGCGGCCGTCGATTCGCACCAGGTACCGTTCCCGAATCGGGGTACCCTCGATTTCGATCATTTGCGGCGTTCCGGCCGATTCCGACACCTGTTCTCTTATGGACAGCATGTTGTCCTCCTTTGCTTTATTGAGTCTTTTCTCTATGGCCAACAGACGTTTTTCCGAAGACACGACGATCCCCGACAATATGCCGTCGGCGGCGCGCAGTTGATCGATATCGGCGATCCCCTCCCGGTGCAGGCGAAGCAGTTCGCCCCGGAACATCAGTCCCCCCAACTCGTCATGGAGCGGCTTCAGGGAAACAGGAAGACCGTGTGCGGCCGAAAAAGCAATTTCTTCCAACTGCCGGGGAAAAGAGGAAAAGCGGTCGTGCGCCCGAATCACCGCCGCTGCGGAGGCAAACAACCAGCCCGCCTGCCGGGCCAGGGTGTCGATCATCCCCAGGTGAAGGGAATATTTCCGCTCGACATCCAGCGTTTCCATCCCGGCCATCCAGTCGATCAGCAGGAACGTCAGCCGCAACCGATTGACTTCTTCGGGGGTCAGTTCCCGTCGCAGGGCGGTCAACTCCGCCAGAAGCGGATCGTCCTCGCGGCCGTCGGCCGGAACCAGACCGGCCGCCTGTCGCCGATGCCGCCCGGAGCCTGGCAGATAGATTTCCTGTCCCTCGGGGGAGTGCAGGAAACGATAGATGATCTGCATATCACTGCCGGAGGTGATTGAGGGATGAAGGTTGATAATATACCGCGTCCCGGCCGCCGTCAGGCCGGAAACAGCGGCCGCCTTCCCCATCGGCGTGGCCAGCCATCCGGCATCATCCCGAACGATGAATCCGCCGTCAAGCAACTCTTGAAATGTCTCGTCGGTGATCTTTAACGACGAAATGTCACTGCCGGCGTGATATGACCGCGCCAGTATCTTCGCGCAGTCATCCGGCCCATGGGCCAGTCCCGAACTGAACAGGTCGACAACGATATCGCCTGCCGCCTGGACCGGCAGCTGGGACGCCAGGGGTTCGGCCCGATGTTCGACGTAATAATCCCAGAGGATGGATTTTTCGAGATCGCTTGCGGCCAAGAGCACCGCCCGGGCCGGTTCCTGACCGTCTCCCTCATACCCCACCCGCCCGGCGCGGCCGGACATGTTTTCGTATTCGGCCCAGGAAAGAGGCTGCAATTCCGTCCGCCCGCCATACCCTTGCTGACGGTATTTCTGCGGTTCGATGAAAACAATCCCGGCCGGCAGGTTGATTCCCGTGGCCAGCGTGGTAGTGGCGAAGATTACCTTGATCAAGGCGGCCCTGGCCCCTTCTTCGACGGCGTGGCGTTGCCCCGCGGTCAGGTCGGCGTTATGAAAAGCCAACCCACGGGTGATCAGGTCGCACAGGGTATCATGGAGCGTGGATGGCTCTTCATCGGCCAACGACTCCATGGCGAAAGCATGGTTTTCCGCCTCCGGGCTCATGGCCGCATATTCCGCGAAACGAAGCGCCGCCCGGACGGTCTCCTGCCGCGACTTGAGAAAAACCAGAACCTGACTTCCCGCCGCCAGCGCCTGTCGGATATTCTCGAACAGAACCTGGGTATTGTCTTCCCCCTTTTTGACCGCCTCTTCCCCGATGACGCCCGAATTATGGCAACGGTAATAGAAGGTTCCATCGGATGCGACGCCCCGCCGCAGTTCGACCGGCCGGCCGGATTCCAAAAGCAACCGGCACCCCAGCCAATCCGCCAAAGCGGTGGCGTCCCCCAACACGGCCGACAGGGCGATGATCTGCGGCCGGTATCGCGAATAACGAAGTTTGGTCAGCGCCATTTCGAGTTGCGCCCCCCGCCGCCCGTCGGCCAGCATCTGAATCTCATCGACGACCAAAGCCCCGACCCGCCCCATCAGGTCAAAATTCGTCAGTAACAGGCTGTTGAGCTTCTCGTACACCATGACCGCGATATCGAAACGTCCGTTGGTTATGGCCGCGTCGTTTTCGGGATGATCGCGGGTCCCGACCACCACCCGCAAACCGGCCTCGCCGTAACAGTCGCTGAACTGCCGATACTTTTCCTCCGCCACGGCCTTCAATGGAACCAGGAAAATCCCCTTGCGGCGCTGGAGAACGGCACGGGCCAGCGCCATCTCGCCACAGAACGTCTTCCCCGATGAGGTCGGGGCGGAAATCAACAGCGACTCGTACTCCAAAAGCCCGAATTCATCGATCGCCCGGTACTGCAACGGCAACAGCCGTCCTCCGAACCGTTTTTCCCACCGGTCCATAATAGGACCGGGGATATCGTATTTGGCCAACCTCTTGCGCATGTTCTTCCCTCTCCTTGCCTCTCAAACAGCGGTCGGCGGTCCTACCCGCAAGCGCCCCATCCGCAACTCGGACACAGCCGGCAGTGCCCCGTCCGAGTCAGACGGCTTC
>JAQVRW010000324.1 GCA_028700875.1 Candidatus Zixiibacteriota bacterium
GTGGGTATCGATATCGAAGATGAATCGATCGCCATGGCGCGCATCAACGCCGAGGTCAATCAGATCGACAACTGCCGATTCATCGCCGCCCCGGCCCATGTCGCTCTGGCCGCCGAAGATATTGCTGCCACGCCGTTTGACATTGTCATTGTCGATCCGCCCCGCGCGGGCCTCCATCCCAAAGCGCTGGATGGTCTGGCCGCAATCGGCGCGCCGAGGATCGCGTATATTTCCTGTAATCCGGCTACTTTCGCCCGCGACGCCGCATTGCTGCGCCGGGAAGGATACCGCCTCGGTCGGGTCACGCCCTTCGACATGTTCCCGCATACGATGCATACCGAACTGGTCGCCCGGTTCGAAAAAAATGGTTGATACCCCTTTGAGGGGGGCCTATACTGAGTGTCAACCGAGTCACGGGAGGAAACATGAAGCGATTTATTACCATAGCGGTGATCCTTCTGGTGGGGTTATCGGCCGGAATCTCGGCGGAAACGAAGAACGAGAAAAAACTCCGCACCCTATCCTCGGATATTCTGGGGGACCTGGCGCGATTCTGGCCGGTGCACGCCACCGAAATGGGGATTCACCAGTACGACTCCCGGTTCGCCGATTATTCCCCCGGGACGGTCATGGAAAAGTCGGATCAGCTCAAGAAATATCTGGTCAAGCTGAATCCGTTGACGACGGCCACTTTGTCGGTCGACAAGGCGATCGACGTGAAACTACTCAAGAGCAATTGTGAGATCGGTCTGCTGAAACTGACCAAACTGGAGCACCACAAAACCAACCCGAATCTGTATATCGATGACGCCGTCAACGGGTTGTATTTTATCCTCAAAGACGACGGCATACCATTACGCGATAGGGTGAAAGATGTCATCGGGCGGATGAACGCGCTGGCGGCTTTCCTGCAACAGGGGGAGCAGAATCTCGTCAGTCCGCCGCCGATCTGGCTGGAATACGCCCGCCGGAACGTGGACAACGCCATGACCTTCTATCGGACCGCGGGGACGCAATTGTCGAGTCAACTGCCCGATCGAGCCGATGATATCACATCGGCATTGGACAAGGCTTTGGCCGCCTTCGATCATTTCAAAAATTTCTTGAATTCGCTCACGCCCAACCCGTCGGCGACCTTCGCCGTCGGAAAGGAATATTTCGATTATATCCTGCAACATGAATTTTTCTTCGGTTTTGACGCCGATTCACTCCTGAAAATCGGCGAGGCGGTCCTGGCCAAAACCCAGGAAGCCTACAAGGTCAAGGAAAAGGAATACGAGGCCGCCGGATATTTTCAGCGCAAACCGGTCTTCATCCCCTCGGCCGTCATCAAGCAGGACGTTCTCGACTACTACGCCTGGGAAACCAATATGGTCAAGCAGTACCTGGCCGACAGCGCCGTGGTGACCGTGCCGGAGAATATCGGCGAGTGCCGGGTGATCGAGACGCCCGAATACATCCGCGGCGTGGCCGGCAGCCTGGCCTATCAGCCGGCCGGACCATTCGACAATCCCTCTATCGGGTACTTTTACGTGGGCGTGGTTCCCGACAGTCTCACCAGCGAACAAAAGGAACGATATTTCCGGAGCATGCATGACCGCGGTTTCCGCGGCGGGGTGGTCCATGAAGTCTATCCCGGTCATCACTTGCAGATGCAGATGGCGGCGCGAAATCCCTCCGATGTCCGGCGCTGGCAAATGAACAATCTCATGATCGAAGGATGGGCGCTGTACTGCGAGGAGATGATGTACGACGCCGGGTTGTACGAGGACAACCCGAGTCGGTACCTGCGGGTGCTGGGAAGCATCCAGCTCCGCGCGGCGCGCGTGATCGCCGACGTAAAGCTGCAGACGGGGCAGTTTACCTATGATCAAGCGGTGGCCTGGGTGGCCGAAGCGCTCGATTCCGACACCAATTTCATCAAGACCGAGGTGCTCCGGTACACCATGGATCCGGGTCAGGCGATGAGTTACCTGATGGGCAAGCTGGCCATCATGGAACTGCGGGACAAGGTGGCCGCCCGCGAGGGGGCCAATTTCTCCCTTCGGGCGTTCCACGACCGGCTGCTGGCCGAGGGTTCCATTCCGGTCGGCCTGATCGAGAAGAAGCTGTTGCCGTAAATGTCCCTGGCGTTCGTTCATGCCGCCGATTTCCATCTCGGCGCCGATATCAGGCGATTCGGGACGGCGGCGGAGAAACTTCGCGCCGCCCAGTGGGACGCCTTCACGAAAACACTCGCATTCGCCGCCTCCTCCGGGGCGGCGTTTGTTCTTATCTGCGGCGATCTGTTCGACAGTCGTTTCCCCCGACCGGAAATTTCGGCCAAAGCCCGCGAAATCCTGGCCCGATTTCCCTCGACGCCGGTGTTCATCCTGCCCGGTACCCATGATTATCTAAGTGACGGTTCGATTCTTGGCCGCGAGGATTTCCGAGCCGGCCTATCCCATGTCGTTATCCTTGATGGCCGGATCAAATCCCCGCTGGACCTGCCCGAGTTCAATTGCCGCCTTTATTTTTCCGCCAACCGTTCCAATCGTTCGGCCACTTCGCCGATAGCCGGTTTTCGCCGGGAGGATTTCGACGGATTCCATATCGGGGCGGCTCATGGATCGTTACGGATCGGCGGCTGGAACACGGCTTATGACTTCCCCATAAACCCTCGGGATGTAGAGCGTTCCGGGTTGGATTACCTGGCTTTGGGCCACTGGCACAAGTACCGTCGGGAGCAAATTGGATCGACCCCGGTCATATATTCCGGAACTCCCCAGCCCACAGGGTTTTCCGACCCGGAAACAGGATCGGTGGTGTATGTACGGCTGGAAAGGAACGGTTCCGCCATGGTCGAACAGGTGGCGACCGGGATGATTTCGGTCGTGACTTTGGCCGAGAAAATCTATCATCCGCACCAGGTTAAGCAGCTGTTGGAAAATGCGGCAGATCCCAACAAAATTATAAAGACGGTGTTCAGCTATTCCGATAACTTCAATGAGCCGACAGAGGTTGCTGCGATAGTTACGTCTTTTGCACCGAGGTTTCTTTTCATGGTGAACCAGGATTTTCCCGAATCAACAGGCGGCGTTGAACGCCCCGACAGTCCACCGGCCGAGGCTTCCGCATTGATCTCCGGATTCTTGACCGAATTGAATTGTCTCAAAGCCGCCGACAACCCCGAGCGGGCCGGTCTGTACGAGAAAGCGGCCGAGGTGGGAACCCGTCTCATCAAGGGAGACCTGTGATGGAGACGAAAGTGGTTTTCCGGTCGCTCCGGATGGAGAATTTCGGTTGTTTCCAGGATCATACGGTCGTTTTCGAGCCGGGACTGAATCAACTGATCGGTCCCAATGAAAGCGGCAAGTCGACGGTCATCCGGGCGCTTCAGACCATCCTTTTCGAGGATGGTCCCACCAGCAAGAAAACCGTGGCCGACCAAAAGTGCTGGACCGGGGAAGGGCCGTTCCGGTTGACCCTGATCTTCGCCGTTGGGCTTCGGGAATATATGCTCATCCGCGATTACGGCCTCGGCCAGGATATCATGAGCGACAGCGACGGGTTAATCTACGAAGGCCGGGCCATCCGGGAAAAGTTGAATCGGTATTTCGGCACCTCCAATCGTCGTCTGTTCGAGGCCGTCTTTTCCTTCTCCTCCGACTATCCCGACGCCCTGGAGGATCAAAGGACAAGGCTCAAAGCCGCTTTGGAAACGCCTTTGTTTTCCGGTTTTGACCGGACCCGCGCCGATGCGTATTTGGAAGAACAAATCAAGAGTTTGGATAACCCTCGGGCTCACGGCCCTCGCGAATTGGATGTCCTGGGAGAACAAATCAAGGAAAGCCTGCGGCGCAAAGAGGAGAGCGAAAGCCGCCTGGAGTCGCTGGGAAAGGCCAGAGAAGAACTTCGCCAGGCCCAGGAGAGCGTCCGACAAAACGAAGAAGAGATCGACCGCATAGAGAAATTGGTTGCCGGGGCGGAAGCATACCAGCACCTGGACCAGAAAATGGGCAATCTGGAAGAACGCCTGCAGACCCACTTGACCAATTATTCGCGGGCCATCCAGACGACCGAGACGCTGGAGAAGCTGGACAAGGAATTGAACCACCTCTCC
>JAQVRW010000325.1 GCA_028700875.1 Candidatus Zixiibacteriota bacterium
CACATATAAACCCGACCGGTGTCGCATGACGGACGAAATCAGGCCGGCCGAGGACGGATTTGAACCGACTCCGCAGCCGTTCGGTCCGTTTACCCCGGGTTTGGGGACTTATATACTCCTTTTCTTTCTCGTTGTCGTCTGGACGACCATCTGGTTGCTCTTAATGGCGGTCGACACCACCGGGGTGGACTTGACCCTGCTTAATCCGATGCTCTATATTTATCTGCCGACGATCATCATTGAATGGCTGATTTTCCTGGCGGTGGTCCTGGCAGTGCGTCACGAGGGCGGGCGGTTGTCATCGCTTGGATTCACCCGTCCGAAAGTCTCCCATGCGGCGGCGGCCGTCGGCTTTTTGGTCGTTTCGAATCTCCTTCTGGCCGGTTTCCAGTTCCTTCTGGAGCAGATCGGTCTTCCGGTCAGCAAGGATGTCGACAAGATAGTCGAACAGGCAGGGCAATCGGTATGGTGGTGGCTGGCGTTGTCGGTTACGGCGGGAGTATGCGAGGAGGCTTGCTTCCGAGGATATCTTATGACCCGTCTTCGGGCAGTGATCGGGAGAAGCTGGGGTTGGCCGGTGTTTTTGGCGACGCTGTCTTTCGCCGCCGGGCACACCTACCAGGATTGGGGGGGGCTTATCATGATTTTCGTTTACGGCTTGATGTTTTGCGCGTTGTTCCTGCGAACCGGGTCCCTCTGGCCGGGCATTTTCGCCCACATCATTCAGGATTTTGCGGCGATCTTTATCTATCGCTGGTTCGGCTTTTAGACCGATGGCGGCGGCGGCGGACCTTCCCGGAAAAGATAACTGATCAGATAGACGGCATCGCCGATGTTGATGGCCCCGTTGGCGTTGATGTCTCCTGCTGCCAATGGCCGGGGCGACGGCCCGTCGCGGAAGATAAAGGCGACGATATAGACGGCGTCGCCGATGTTGATGGCCCCGTCGCGATTGGCGTCTCCCCGCGCAAAGTACGTCGGTTCCAGCGTCACGTTTATGGTGCGCGCCTGGTTCATGATGACCATCGTATCCAGCGTTTGATATCCCGGTCGCGCGATGGTTATCGTCTGGGTGCCCCCGCCGACCGCGGCGAGAGCAAATGTCCCGGAGGCGTCCGTGGTATCCGCATCCCCGCTGGAAAGGGCTGTCACGACGCTCCCTCGCAGGTCGGGATTGCCGTCGCTGGTATTTACGTTGCCGCTGAGGGCGAAGAAGTTGGCCACATCGACGGTCATCGAGGTGATTGTTTCGTTGCCGGCCCGGTCGGTCGCCCGGGCATACACCGTGTAGGCGCCGTTGTGAAAGTCCGCCGTTTTCCAGGAATATTGCGCGTCGGCGGCATCGATGGTCGAGTCGCCGTCGGTATTGGTCAGATTGAAATAAAAGACGCGGTCGTCGTAGTCGCCGTAACTTTTGCAGATGGTGTCGCGTTGAAAGACGACCGAAACGTTGTTCTCCCAGTCCAGGAATCCGGTGAAGCAAAATGAGGTCGTCCAGGGGACGGATGAATCCCCGACGATGCTGTATTCCATCAGATTCGGCGTTACCTTCCATGCGGGGATATTGATGACGTCATAGACGCGGCCGATGATATCGACGTCTCCCGACACGGGAACGCCTTCGGGAAAATAATCGGCGGTTTTATTGCGGCAGAAAGCGAACTGTTGAGTTGCGCGGACCGATTCGAACACCGGGGCGTCGGGGTCGGTGATCCCCTCGAGTTCATTCAATGGATTGCCGACAAAGGTCCAGTCGGAACTCCAGATCACGCCCGACCGATGAATCTTGGCGAAATGAAGATGATGGAATCCGGAGGTGGGCCAATAGACCAACTCGCCGAGATACTGCCCCTGCTCCACCCAGTCCCCTTCGTTGACGATGATCGAGTTGGGATCCAAATGCGCATACAGCCAGCCGTCGCATTCGGCCGCCCCGGCCGAGTCGCCGATAGCAACCCGCCAGTGCAACTCCGCCGCCGTGGTCAAAACGGCCTTGACATACCCCGACTTGACGGCATACACGGGCGTTCCCGCCGGGGCCAAAATATCGATGCCGGGATGAAAATAGGGCGATCCGCCATAGTTTTGGTATTCGCCATAAGAGTTGCCGATGGCATGATACGTATCCCCGGCCAACACCGGCCAGGGAATCGCCGCGAGCGTCGTGGCAAAGACGCCCAGCGATACCATCAACAGCAGAAGGCGGAGTAGGGACCAGCGCATGGATCGCCTCATCACCTATTTGACTAGAATCATCTGCCGCGTGCGGCTGAAGCCGTCACCGGCGAGCCGATACAGATAAACTCCGGAGGCCAGGGTACGGCCATCATCGGCCCGGCCGTCCCATACGACGGCATGACTGCCGGCCGACAAGAACCCATCGGCCAGAGTCCGCACCCGCTGTCCGATGATGTTATAGACCTCCAGCCGGACCTGCCCGGAACGGGGCAGCTCAAACCGAATGGTGGTGGAGGGATTGAACGGGTTGGGATGATTCTGTTCCAGGCTGAAGGCGGTCGGAAGCGGGTCAGGTTCGCCATCGACAGCGGTGGGAGAATACAAAATCTGTGAGGCATACACTTTCAAACCGCCAGCGCGGGCATCCGACCAGAGGAAGATCCCCTTGCCGTGATACCCGGCAGTCGCGGGCTGCTGGGTGTACGGCCCGGACGCGGCATACGCAGGCAGATTGGTTTCGACCGGATTTCCGGTGGGATCATATATCTGTCGGTAGGCGGTCTTGTGTCCGGAACGGCTGTCGAGCCAGGTGACCAGGCAGTATCCTTCCGGGTCGACGGAGATCTTGGGCAAACCGGGATTGGCGTCGACACTATCCGTGATGGCTTTGGTGGCAAACACCGGCGAACCGGCGGCATCGAGGACGGTCAGGAACAATTCCTTCCGGACGCCGTTGTCGCCATGCCAGACCAGGAAGGTCGAACCGGAACCATCGACTCCCGACTGGTATCCATCGATTGCATACCCGCTTTGATCGGACGCGAATGTAAAGGCGTCCGAAACCACGCCGGTGGCCGAGACTTTCTTGACTTCGATTGTTGGGACGGCGGCCGCGCGGTTAAGATAGGTTACCACGAAATCGCCGAGGCTGTCGGCCGACACCATGGGCAATTCGCCGGTCAATCCTTCCGTCGACGGTCCGATGAGAATATTGGCGCCGATTTTGGCGTTGGCGGCATCGAATAGCTGACCATAAACGCGCGGACGTCCGTTGCGCGTATCGCTCCAAACGACCAGCGACTTTTCGTTCTTGGCGATGGCGTTATCCGATTCATGATGGATGGCGGTCCCGGCGATATCATCGTTGACCAGTATTTCATCCGTAAGGTCGTATGACAGTTTCGAAAAACGGCAATACACGTTGGGACGGTCGGACAAACCGCGGACGTCGGTCCAACTGATAAGCAATCGATCCGTGATAACCGAGGCCATTGCCGGCTGAGCCTGAACCCCGCCGGCCGCATCGGCGTTGATGCGGCGGTTGGTCCCAACCAGGGTCCCCCCGACATAAATCTGTTGGAGCATGATATCGCTGGCGTCACGACTCTGATCGGTGAACAGGACGGCCCAGTCATACGGGCCGTAGTTGGCAACCGCCGGTTCGAAGGCCGCGTTGCCGTCAGCGTCATCGTTGACTTTGAAATCGGTTTTGACGAACCCGACGTCGTTGTATAATACCGCGCCGTGAACGTCCGGCAGGCCGGTGACGGGTTCCGTCCAGAACACGGCCAGATTGCCCAGAGGACTACCGCTCACGACCGGTTCGTACCGGTCGGTCTGCACGGCGTCGGAAACGGAGACGGGGCTGCCGTCTTTGACGACGCCCGAGGCGAAGCGTTGCAGCATGATCAGATTGCCGGCACCATACTGCGTCCAGGCGGCTAAAAACCGTCCGCTGGAAGAGATCGACAAATCCGGTTCCCAGTTCGGATACAGCGCAGCATCCGAGGTCAAAAGCGTGTTGGCGCCGTTGAGGGTCCCGGAGGACGTCAACCGCTGTGTATAGATATTCTGGCCGGAGCGGAGGTCCACCCATGCGGCCAGATAGCCATCGGAAGAATTGTAGGCGATC
>JAQVRW010000326.1 GCA_028700875.1 Candidatus Zixiibacteriota bacterium
CCGTTCAACGGGCCGGGAGAACTTATCTACGCACCAGGCTCATGGGCCTCAGGTCAGGAACAGTTTCATCCCGGTCCGTTGGAATATACTGACCGCCCGGATTAAACATACAAGGTCAGGACCCCTGCGGTCCTGACTACTTTTTGGGAAATCGCCCGGAGCGGGGTGCCCCGCCGCTTGCGGTGGGTCCGAAATAGTTTGCCGATAATTAACAATTGCCGTGTTCAAAAGACTTTTGAATGTGAAGCGGCATTACGCATCCTGGGCTCCAAAAAGCCCGGCTACCCGTCGTCATAAATACTGCTTGCACATGTAATAGAATCCACCTATTTTGTGAAGTGACCATGATAAATTATGAAAAGCAAGAAACAAGACACGGAACTTCGCTACGAGGAACATGATCATAACTTGCCGCATCATGCAAGGTTATCATTCTTAAGTGCCCCAAGGTAGGGAGGATAATGATATGGCACTGATCGATTTGTGGAAGAAAGACAAGGGTCAGTTGGCCGATAAACACATACAACAAGTCATTGCATTTGCAGGCGATGGAAAGCTCGGTGATGCCTCAATCGCATCTGGCGAACTGCGAGATTATCTACGGAGTATCCCTTCGGACTTGATTGTCAAGTACGCTGACCAGTGCCTTAAGGATTCTTTTCAGCATTCCGGCTTTGCTCTTCAAGACCTTGTTAATGAAGTAGGCCGCCGCCTTGACTTTTCCGTGACACATGGGCGTTACCGTGGCAAAACAAATCAGCCAGGTCACGATGGTATTTGGACGGATGGTAACCGTCACAGTATTGTTGTCGAAGTTAAGACCACAGACGCATATCGAATCGATCTTGATACGATTGCTGGCTACCGTCAATCTCTGGCCAAGTCCGGGCACATCATTTTTGAGAAAAGCTCAATGCTAGTTGTTGTTGGTCGCCAGGATACTGGCGATCTTGAAGCGCAAATCCGGGGGTCTCGGCACGCGTGGGATATGCGAGTAATCAGCGTTGAGGCGCTGTCGCGGATGCTAAAGTTAAAGGAAGAGCTGGAGGATCCGTCAATTCTCTCGCGAATCCATGAGATTCTGATTCCCAAGGAATTCACACGGCTCGACCCCATTGTAGAGATCGCTTTCGCTGCCGTAGAGGACGTGAAGCAGGAACCGGAAGTAGGGGGCGACGACGACACGGAGAGTAAGAAATTTACGCCTGTCGCTTTTCATGCCGAGTGTATTTTACGTATCGAGAAGAAATTGGCTGTGTCCCTTGTCAAACGGTCGCGGGCATCATTTTCGAGTCCCGATGACTCTGTGCGTGTATTATGTGCCGTATCTCGCTTCCATGAACGGGTAAAAAGGTTTTGGTTTGCATTTCATCCTCATCAGGATGAGTTCCTGTCTGCCGCGGAAACTGCATATGTGGCGTTCGGTTGCGGCGACGCTATGACCCTTTTCCTGATACCCTTTGCGGAGTTTAAACCTTGGCTCGCCTACTTTAACAAAACCCAGAAGCCGGATCGCTTTTATTGGCATGTGAAAATTCGCGAGTCAAAGAAAACCTACTGGATGACAGGGCGGGCTGGCACAAAAGATTTCGAAATCACTCAATACAAAATATAGGCCGGGTGTCGCACCTTTTGGGGTAGAAAATAATCGATAACCACCCATATTGAGGACAGGCGAAATCCTTTCCTCCCTACAATGTAGACATAAAGGAAACGGCGCCGGGAACAAATTCCCGACGCCGCATCGCGATACATATTTTTTGTGCCGGAATTTATTCCACCGTCACCGACTTGGCCAGGTTGCGGGGTTGGTCCACGTCGCAGCCGCGCATCACGGCGATATGATACGCCATCAACTGCAGCGGTATCACCGACAACAGCGGCGTAAATATCTGCTTGATCTGCGGGATATACAGCACGTGGTTGACATGATGGGCGATTTCCGTGTCCCCCTCGGTGGCGATGGCGATCACGTGCGCCCCCCGCGCCTTCACCTGTTCGATATTTGACATGATCTTGTCGTAGATGCTGTCGCGGGTGGCGATCACCACCACCGGCATATGCTCGTCGATCAGCGCGATCGGGCCATGCTTCATCTCCGCCGCCGGATACCCCTCGGCATGGATGTAGGATATTTCCTTGAGCTTGAGCGCCCCCTCCAGCGCCACCGGGAAATTCGCGCCCCGGCCAAGGTAGAGGAAATTGCTGTGGCGATAATGCTTCTCGGCGATATCCCGTATCTGCTCCTCGGCATCCAAAATCGTCTGAATCTTCTCCGGCACCGATCGCAGCGCCTCGATCATCTCCCGACCCATGTTGACTGAAATCTTGCGCATCCGTCCCAGCAGGATGGTCACCAGCGCCAGCACCATGATCTGCGAGGTGAAGGCCTTGGTGGAAGCCACGCCGATCTCCGGCCCGGCGTGAATATACACGCCGCCGTCGGATTCACGGGCGATGGTGGAACCGACCACGTTGACGATCCCCAGAGCTATGGCCCCTTTCCGCTGGGCCTCGCGCATAGCGGCCAGCGTGTCGGCGGTTTCGCCCGACTGCGAGATGACCAGCACCACCGTGCCCTCGTCGATGATCGGGTTGCGGTAACGGAACTCGGAGGCGTATTCGACCTCCACCGGAATCCCGGCGTATTCCTCGATCATGTATTCGCCGATCAGGGCGGCATGATAGGAGGTCCCGCAGGCCGTGATGATGATCCGTTTGATCTTGGAGAGGTCTTCCAGATGGTCGGTCAGGCCGTTGAGCCGCACCGTGCCGTCTTCGTAATTCAGCCGCCCGCGCATGGCGTTGCGCAGCGTCTCCGGCTGTTCGAAAATCTCCTTGTGCATGAAATGCTCATGCCCGGCCTTCTCGATCATCTCCAGCGTCCAGCCGATTTCCTCGGCCTTGCGATTGATTTCCACTTTCTCGATAGTGGAGATGGTGTAGCCTTGCACCGTGAGCGTGGCGATTTCCTTGTCTTCCATGTAGACGACGCGATTGGTGTGGCGCAGGATGGCCGCGACGTCGCTAGCGACGAAATTTTCTCCGTCGCCGCTACCGATCAAAAGCGGCGCGCCGTTGCGGGCAGCCACGATCCGGTCCGGCCGACGGCCATCGATCACCGCGATGGCATAAGTGCCCTCGACCTGCGACATGGCCATCCGCACCGCCTCGGTCAGGTTCCCCTCGTAATACATGCTGATCAGATGGGCCAAAATCTCCGTGTCGGTCTCGGAGACGATCCGGTATCCTTTGGTCTCCAGCACCCGACGGAGGGCGCGATAGTTCTCGATGATGCCGTTATGGACCACGGCGATATTGCCGGTGGAATCCATCTGCGGATGAGCGTTGATATCGGTCGGCTCGCCGTGGGTGGCCCAGCGGGTGTGGGCGATCCCGACGGTGCCGACGAAAACTTTATCCGCCAAAAGATTTTCCAGGGCCTGCACCTTGCCGGCGGTCTTCTCATGGATCAATCCCTGCCGTTCGATCAGAGCGATTCCGGCGGAATCATACCCCCGGTACTCCAGACGTTTCAACCCTTCCATCAAGATCGGCATCGCCACCTGATTGCCGATATATCCGATTATTCCGCACATGGAATTCTTCCTTATTTAAGCGCTCGCTGCACCATCCGGACAAGGCTGTCGGCCAGTCCCTTCGACCGGGCTTCGACAATAAGCCTGTATATAGGTTCGGTATTTGACTTGCGTACTTGAACCCAACCGTCGGGAATGTCTATACGCAGGCCATCGCGACGGTCGACCGCAACCTCCCGGTAGGCCCCTTTTAACTCCTTTTCGACACTGCCTATTTTACGCTCGAATCCGGCAGGTAGGGGAGATTTCTTTTTGGCCATAACGTAAGCGGGCAGCGATCCGGCCAAGTCTGACAACGTCTTGCCGCTTTCGGCCAGATATGACAATACCAATCCCGCCGCCACCATAGCGTCGCGCCCATAATGGCTCTCCGGCAAAATCACCCCGCCGTTTCCCTCGCCGCCGATCACCGCCTTTCGTTTCCGCATCTCGGCGATGACGTTCGCCTCCCCCACCGGGCTGAGATAGACCGGGCAACCGCTCAC
>JAQVRW010000327.1 GCA_028700875.1 Candidatus Zixiibacteriota bacterium
GTCGATATCACAGCCGGGGAAATCCATAAAGCCGTGCATGGCCCACATCAGGTAGGAGTTATCCCTGACCAGCATCCGGTCCATGTAGGCAAAGGTTTCCTGCAGGCTGCGGCGGGTTTCGCCGGGATGATTGAAGATCAAGTTGGCCCGATGTAACACCTGCCGGTCGGACAACAGGTTGCTGATCTCGGCGAACCGTTCCAGAAACTTCTCCGGCTGACGGGTTTTCTTCATGATCCGGAGCATATCGGGCGAACCGCTTTCCACGCCGAACTGGATTTCAATCGGCCGCCCGGCCAAAAGATCGATATCCTCGGGATCGAGATACTCCGGCCGGGTCTCGAAGACGAGCCAGAGTTTCGGATTCACGTCTCGCAGTCGCCACAAAAATTCCTTGCGCCACGCCGGACGCATCCCGAAACAGGCGTCGGAGACGGCCACCGCGAAGACCGACAGATGTTCCACCGCCAGGTTGATCTGACGCACCGCCTCGTCGGCAGAAAACGCCCGCCACGAGCGGTCCTTGGCCGGCTCCATGCAGAAAGAGCATCCGAAGGGACAGCCGCGGGAGAGATAGATATAGAAATTGTCGATTCCCTCGGGGAAATTACGCTGAGCATACGATTCCACCAGCTCCCAGTCATACCCGACGAACTGATCGGGCGTCACGGTTTTGCCGATCACGACGGCCGGTTTTGACGGCCGGCCGGTGACGGCCCAGCCGTCGGCGATTTCCTTGAGGGCCAATTCTCCCTCGCGACAGACGACATAGTCGAAGAGACGATCCTCGCGGATGAATTCATTCGGGCGGGCCGAGGCATGGTAACCGCCGACGACGATGATGGCATCGGGATTGATCTCGCGGGCGATCCGCGCGACGGCCACGCTGGCCTGATAGGAAAGGCTGGTCCAGCAGGAGAGGGCGAGGATGTCGAATGGTTGCGTCGACAAATATTCCCGCACGCGGCGATCGAAACGACGGAGTTGGACTTGGCTGTTGGCCCGGCCGATTTCGATTTCGAAATCGGCGAATGTGACCGGGTAGAATTGACGCAAATACGACGCCAGCCAGAGCAGCGATGTTTTCAGCTCCACCCGTCCCACATAACCGGGATAATAGAAGCTGGACGGGTACACCAGCAGTATTGACGGCGCGCGTTTCAACGCCAATATGCTATCTCTCTTCCGTCGATTCGGCCGGCTCTTTGAAACGGCCGAGCAACTCCTGCATCAGCGGCGTGATGGTCGGTTCGATACCCTGTTTCTTCTCGATGCGATAGATGCAGTATGGGTTGTCGGCCCGATGGCCGCTGGCGCCGACCGAGGTCGTGGTGCATCCGCCCCGGCAGAGAGGCAGGAAGCGACAGTCGTGGCACTCGCCCCGGGCGGACTCCTTCGTGAATTTGCGGTTGTAGGCGAACTTGTCGGGATCGTTCCAGATGGCCGTCAGGGAGCTGTCGCGGAGGTTGCCTTCCACGAATTCCTCCGGCATCGACAGACAGCCCTTGAGCTTGCCGTCGGATTCGATTCCCAGCACGCGGGTGCCGGCATAGCAGCCGAGGTACGGCTGGCCGCCGACCAGTTCGGTCCCCCGGCAGCCGTAGTAGCCGATATTTTCGCCGACGTCGACGCGGATGACGCTTTCGTCTTTGGCGTAATCCAGCAGCTTGTCGATCAGCCGGGGATAGTTGTCGAGAGTCAAGGCCAGGTCTTTGGGCATGCGGCCGGTGGCCGTGGTCATCTGGATACGCCAGCCCTTGCAGCCGACGTCGATCAATTCCTTGCGGATATCGTCGATCTCGCCCAGGTTGATGTTGGATATCTGGGTGACGGCGCAGAAGTGCATCCCTGCTTTGGACAGAAGGGACATGGCGTTATAGGCCCGGTCATGACTGCCGGGGGTGCGCCGGATATAGTCATGGGTCTTGGTGGTGCCGTCGAAGCTGATGCCGATGTTGTCGAACTGCAACCGTTTGAAATCCGCCACGGTCGCTTCATCCACCAGGTAACCGTTGGAGATGATATGGACCATCATGTCGCGCTGTTTGATCCGTTCGGCCAGTTGCCGCCAGTCTTTGCGCAGCAACGGCTCGCCGCCGGAGAGATTGATCACCTGGCAACCCAACTCCGCCAATTCATCGATCACGGCCAGCGACTCGGCGGTGGTCAGTTCATCGGGCCGGGCCTTGCCGGCGGAGGTGCCGCAGTGGAGGCAGCGCATGTTACAGGCGAAGGTGACTTCCCAAACCACCGTCTGCGGGTAAAACTTGTAGCCGTTCATAGGTTCTCCTTGGCGGCGGCCGCCGCCCGTTGTTGCTGTTGGGCTTGACGGGATCGGGCGATGATTTCCAGCATCGGCTGAAGGTTGTGCTTCCAGCTTTCGCACATCTGGTCGCCGGACAACCCCCGATCGCCTCGGCGCGACGGGCACCCGCCCATGCACACGGGCAGCAGGTTGCAGTCGTAGCAATGAGGCTCATGGAAGGGGTCAAAGGCGAAAAGACGCCGGAAATTCTCATGCTGATAATTGATGTCGTTGCGAATGTTCCCCATGGATTGAGCGGCGTCGCCCACGTAGTTGAAACACCGGTACAGTTCCCCCTTGGGGTCGATCAGGAAGGAATTGGTCATCTGGGCCATGCAGTAGGTGCTCGACGGCGCCGGCAGTTTGTCGATCCGGAAGCCGTATTCCAGCAGCAACCGGTAATATTCCGTCTCCACCTTGGAGAAGTCCGCCGTTTCGTAGCACGATTCGGCGATGTTGGAACAAACCGTGGCGCTCGGTTCGATCAGGCCGAAGTAGAGGCCGATTTTGTCGTGCAATCCGGCCGTTTTCAATTCACCCAGAAGCTCGACGATGATGTCGCGATCGAACGTCTTATCGATATTCACCCGCACGCTGACCTTCATCTTGGTCACGGCATGGGCAATATTCTGGATGATGGTCTCGAAACTGGGACGGCCGTTTTTCAGGGGCCGTTTGACATTGTGCAGCCGGGCGGGGCCGTCGATCGTGACCTGGACGCTGCCGACCTGCCATTCGACCAGCCGGTCCACGATTTCCGGGGTCATGAGATAACCGTTGGAGATCAGGCTGGAGGTATAGGCCGTCTTCGATTCTTTCCCGATATCCATGAACGATTTGGACAGGTCCTCGATAATATCGAGGGCCAGCATCGGTTCGCCGCCGTACCAGGTGGTGTTGATCCCCTGTAACCCGGGGGCCCGTTTCTCCACGAATCCGATCAGGGCTTCCACCGTCTCGGCCGACATCCGGCCCTGCTTGTTCGATTCATAACAATACGGACAGGCCATGTTGCAGGCCATGGTCGGAGCGATAATCAACGCCAGCGTGGTCTGGTCATACCGATCCATGTTGTGCCGGAACTGCATGGCCTCCCGCTCATCGTGGTCATCGTCGAATGCGAAACGGCCGTATTTCAGTTGGCCCAGCAGCTCGTTTTCCTTTTCGGTCAGCTCCGGTTGAGGCCCGGCGGCCAGTTTGGCGGCCAGCGTATCATAGACTGCCCGGTTCTCCGTGGTCATCAGCGCCAATGCTCCGGAACCGGCATTGTAGGCGATATAATACCCTTCGGTCCAGGGCTGCAGATGGTTGTAACGTGAAAGCTTGGGCATGTTGTTTTCCACCTTCAGTGAATGGCCTTCCTTCGGGCGGCAGGCATCGCGCCCGGGGACACGAACCCTTTTCCCTTATGACATGGTATGCGAAAACGGCGATTTGTCAAGAGGGTTAGCCATCGGTTTCCATTTCCTCCATCGTTTTGCGGTCGATCCGGTTATCCGAACCGAAGACCGGCTTTCGGGCCGGGGTCACATCCTGCGGATGCTTCCGCGATCATTAACGGCCATGGAGAGCGGCGGCTCCGACATCAGCAGTCATCCCCATCGATTTCGCCCGCCGGAAAGATGCCTCCGACAGGCCGAAACAGTGATGACGTTAATTAGATGTCATAACCTCTGCATGGCGGGACGCCGTACATCGGATACGCCACGCTCTTGCAGAAGAAGAGGCAGCGATTGGTCGCTACGACTTGAGGATCGATCAGATATACCAT
>JAQVRW010000328.1 GCA_028700875.1 Candidatus Zixiibacteriota bacterium
CAGGCCTCGGACGAGACGGCGAGACCGAGGACAAAGGTTGTCGTCATCATTGCGCCGAGAAGAAACGGTGCTGGAGTCTTCATAATACCCTCGCATAACCGACCGATTTGTAACAGGGTACACAAAAGTCCGGTGGTTGGCAATTAGAAATGTGGACGAGCATTTTCCCATCCAGACAAGTTTGGACGGGTCACCCGATGAGCAAGTTTGGACGAGCCACCCGATTGATAAGTTTGAACGTGCTGGCCCAATACATATCATAAGGTATTACAGGGCAATCAAATGGGACCACCTGTCGCACGTCGCCCTCTCTGAAAGACTGGAACCGAAGGACTTTTTGCTTGTTTTAATGATGTGTAATCGGTAATTACCATGTGAACGCAGTCGCCGGAAACTGTCGACATCGATTCCGAATCGGTGTCGTCTTCGATCCGGTCGTGAAGGGGGTACAAAAGCAACTTATGAAACTCATATTGGGACGAGATATTTCTCGGTTCGGCTGTCAGGCGAGCCGATAGACAAGTGTACTTCAAACGCAAGGATGGGAATAGTATGAAACGCAATGTCTTGTCAGTTTTTATGCTGACCCTGCTTGTCGCCGGCATATCGCTTCTGATCATCGCCGGCTGCGGCAAGGCCAAGGAAGAGACGCCAGAGGTCACCCCGGCCGACACCACCATGCAGGCTCCGCCGCCAACTACGCCGGCTGTGACCCAAACACCCAAGACCGAACCCGCTCGTCAGGAAGTCGCCCAGAAACCGAAGGAACCGCCGGTTCCCAAAGTGACCAAACTGACCATACCGGATAACACCGAACTGCAGGTGACTCTGACCGATACCGTTCAGACCAACACCAACCAGGTCGGCGATATTTTCGGCGGCACCATCGCTCAGCCGGTAATGGTCGGCGACCGCGAGGTCATTCCCCAAGGGGCCAGGGTGAAATGCCAGATCACGAATCTGGTCAAGGGGGGAGCATTGAAGACCAAGCCGGAAATCGCCTTCGTCATCACCAACATCATCATGCCCGACGGTCAGGATTACGGCGTCACGGTGGATGCCGTGGCCGATACGGGCCGGTCGCATACGAATCGTGAGGCGGCGATGATCGGCGGCGGCACGGCGGCCGGTGCAGTCGTGGGTGGTATCCTGGGCAAGAAGAAAGGGGCCATTATCGGCGCGATCGCCGGGGCGGCGGCGGGAACCGGGGCGGCGGCGGCTACCGGACGGGAAAATCTGGTTTATCCGGCCGGACAAACCGTGTCCTTTACGCTTCAGGAACCGTTGACCGTATCGCTTCCGAAAAAGTAAGGCTTCGACAACGGGAAGAATGCCATTGCCCGGTTAATCACCGTGGCACGCGTAAACTCATAGCGGCGTCAGGAAGTTGTCTCTGGCGCCGTTTTCTTATCACTTTTGGTCGCCGCCGCGGGGATGAGCAGTAACGGTGTGTCGCAGCTGAGGCATATTTTAGAGGCGACGCTGCCGGACCAGAAAGCATCGGTTCCGATCTTACCGTGGGTGCCGACCACGATCAAATCGGACCCGCCGACCGCCGCGGCTTCGCCGATCACCTGCGCGGGGTCGCCACGAAGGACTTCCGTGGTTACCGGCGTCTGTCCCTGTCCCAGCGATTTCGCCAGATTATCCAAATACTCCTGCGCTTCCTGCACGGCCATCTCCAGCATCCGGCTGGTGGTGCCTGGAAGAAGACGGCTGGATTGCACCCAGGGGCCGGAAAGATCGCCATAGGTGTGAACTACTCTCACGAGATGAAGCGCTGCCCCGCACCGACGGGCCAGATCGGCGGCGATCGGGAGGCTGTGTTCATGCTCCGGCTGGCCGTCGAGAGGAACCAGGAGGTTGTTCATCGCGAACGGCGCCGGTGATCCGATCGTGGCCGGGAAGAGAAGCATCGGCACTTCTCCCAGGCTGGCTATCTGTTGGGCGTTGGATCCGAACAACAGCCGCTTCGCCCCGCCTTTGCCGTGCGTGCACATCAGGATGAGTTCCGAACCGAATTCGGTGACATGGGCCGCGATGCTTTTGGTCACGCTGTCTATCTTTTCGGCATGGACGTGCGTTTCGACCCGTATCTCGGGCGGGAATGCCGCCATCGCGACTTCCCGCAGATACGCCTCGGCTTCCCCGGCCGTGCGCAAGTGCCGTTGTCCATGCACGGCCGACGGAGCGTCCGGCTCGATGACATGGATGAGCACCACCGAAGCCTCCAGATGCGTCGCCAGAAAGGCGGCGGCAGGCAGGATGGTCTCGGCCAGGGGCGATCCATCCAGCGGAACCAAGAGTCGTTTAAACATCTCATCATCCTCCGGCGAAAACGCCGTACAGCAGAAAAACGTTCAAGGCGATTATCAGGGCTGCCATGACGGCCACCGCGACTGTCGTCAGGCGCTGATTCACCAGTACGCCCATAATATCCGCCCGGCGGGTAAACATGACCAGCGGTATGATCGTAAACGGGAGGCCGAAACTGAGTACCACCTGGCTGATGACCAGCGTATGGGTGGGGTCGAGGCCGATCATGATGACCGCCAACGACGGCGCCATGGTCACCAGCCGCCGCAACCAAATCGGTATATGCCGGCGGAGAAATCCCTGCATGATTACCTGTCCCGCCGATGTGCCGACAGTGGCCGAAGACAAGCCCGATGCCAGAAGCGCCAAGCCGAAAAACCAACTGGCGGCTCGGCCCAAAAGTGGCTCCAGCGTCCGGTAGGCTTCCTCCAGCGTGGCGACCGAAGTCAACCCCTGCTGGTGAAAGGTGGATGCCGCCATGATGAGCATGGCCATGTTGACCAGGCTGGCCAGCCCCATCGCCACCAGGACATCGACAATCTGAAAATGGAACAACTTCCGAAGTTTGCCGGGGTCTTTGACGGTGATGCGGCCCTGGGTCAACGCCGAATGCAGGAAGATGGCATGGGGCATGATGGTCGCGCCGAGGATGCCGCTGGCCAGGAGGACGCTTTCGACCCCGTTGAAACGAGGCCACACGGCCCCCAGCGCGACCTGGGTCCAGTCGGGACGACCGATCACGATTACAATCAGATAGCTGATCGCGATCACAGCGACCATGGCGGTGATGACCGCCTCCAACGGCCGGAAACCGTACCGTTCGAGGGCGAGGATGACGATCGTCGCCACGGCGGTCAGCAGGCCGCCGACGATCAACGGTACCCCCAAGAGAAGATTAAATCCCACCGCCGCGCCCAGGAATTCGGCCAGGTCCGTGGCCATGGCCACGACTTCCATCAGCAGCCACATGCCCACCGTGACCCAATGCGGGAACCGATCCCGGCAATGTTCGGCCAGGTTGCGGCCGGTGGCGATTCCCAGTTTGGCTGACAATAATTGAATGAGCATGGCCATGAGATTGCTGGCCACGATGACCCACAGCAACATGTAGCCGAAACGAGCGCCCCCGGCGATGTTGGTGGCGAAATTGCCGGGGTCGACATAGGCGACGCTGGCGATGAAGGCCGGGCCCAGAAACGGCAGGAGACGGGCCAGTCGTCCGCCGGATGGTTTTCCGGCGAGAATCCGTCGGGCTGACCGCCGTGTCCCGGCGTCGCTGCCGATTCCTCCTCGTCGTTGTCCCGACTTCTTTGCCACTATCGCCGTCTAACCCGCGTTGAACGGAAACCTGGATGATGCTTTTATATAATACGAGAGAAGCCCGTTCGCACGTTGAATATGTATGCGGGAGTCTCCGATGTCACCGAGAGATTCGTCGGACCCACTGGCAGATAGGCTCCGTTTCACAAACCAGGGGTAATGAATGGCACGGTCAAATCATTTTCCCGTGGCGGTCGAATCCGGCTTCTGCGCTTCTTCCTGTGGATCATTGGCAAACGAGAAATGCATCTGGTCCATCAGCCATTTCCCGTCATGCTTTTCCAGAACGCCGGTCCAGCGGGTGTTGAGCCAGGCATAGGGCTGACCGTTCCATTCGCCGCAATCATCCAGGATGGCCGAAAACCAGGCGACATCGCCGGAGCGCGACAGCGTCACCCGCAGGTCCTTGATATCCGAACGGGTTGGCTTGC
>JAQVRW010000022.1 GCA_028700875.1 Candidatus Zixiibacteriota bacterium
TATCCGGGGCCCTTGGGGTTCTTCTCGATGATCTCCATCGCCGCGTCTGGACATCCCTGTTTGGTGCCCATCAGGATGACGCGGGCAACTTCCGTCAAATCCCCCGTTACGTTGCCATAGGTAGCTTCGATCGAAACCATCTCCGTCCAATTGGTTTTTGACTGCCCTTCCGGATAAAACAGTTCCGTGCGCCCTTTGGGGCGGGAATTGATATAGTCGGAAACCCACTTGACGCCTGCGGGCCAATCGATTACGATCGACTCGTTGATCGTCGACGCCTGCGGTGTCTGGCTTTGGTTCGCCGGCGCTTGCTGAACCGGTTTGTCTTCGCTTGCCGCCACTCCAACCATAAGCATCAGGGCCGTCACGAACGCCATCGCCATCACAACATGATCTCTCAATTTCATCGAATCCTCCAGTCGCCGCTACGTTTGGTATTTATTATACACATTTGGGTCGAATTTCCACGCGAAATTTATTATGATCCTCCCACGAGTCCCTCTTCCCGGTAGACCGTCCGAATTTCCTTTACCGGGTGGAATAGACAACGTACATTAACCGACATGACCCGATTATCGACGATAGTCCTATTGGCGCTGTTCTTGCTCCTGCCCCTGACTCCGTCTCAGGCCGCGCCTGAGGGGGACAAGGAAGCGGCAGGCATTTTTGTCAAGGCCCAAAAGCTATTGAGGGACAAAGACTACCGAGGGGCTATCGCGGCCTTTCAGGGGTTGCTCGACAGTTATCCGGGCTCGCCCAACCGTGATATTTTTCAATATTCCGTTGGCCGGGCGGATTTCTTGTCCGGGGATTTCCGCGACGCTTTGATCGCTCTTGAAGACTTCGATAAATCCTTTCCCGCCTCCACTCTCATCTCCTCCGCCTGGCATCTGCGGGCCAACTGCGCCTATCGAACCGGCAAGGAAGAAACCGCTTTCATCTGGTATTTAAAGGCCTATCAAACCTCCGGCGATGATCGTCAGAAAGACCTGAGCCGGAAATCGCTCTTGGCCACGGTCGCGACCGGTTACTTTCCCCCGGATTCCCTTTTACACGCCGTCCCGGTAGAGTTGCTTTGCCCGGTTAAAAGCCGGATGGCGCGTCTGGTGGCCGCGAGCCGAAGTCGCGAACAGATCGCTCAGTTTCTGGCCGGCTGTCCCGAGGATATCACCGATATCGCCGAAGGGGCGCCCGGCGTCGCCACGCTTTCGCTGGGAGTGATCTTGCCCCTGACCGGACCATATGCCCGCTTCGGTCAGGCCCTTCTCGATGGCGCTCTGGTGGCAGCCGAGGAGTTGAAGAAAGAGCAAATGAGCGTGGATATTCTGGCCTATGACTCCAAGGCGGATCATGTGACGGCCGCCCGCGAAGCCCTGGCTTTGGCCGAAAACGGCGCCGACCTCGTTATCGGCCCGCTGCTATCCGATGTCGCGGCAACCATCGCCGCCCAACTAAGTTGTTCCCGCACGCCGCTTCTGGTCCCGGCCGCCTCCCAGACAGGATTTGCCGCGCTATCCCCGGCCTGTTTCCAGATGATTCCCAATCTGACCACTATCGGCCGAGGGATGGCCCAGTATGCGGTCAAGCAGCGGGGCATGAAACGGATGGCGGTAATAACCGCCGGGTCGATGGACGAAATAGCCATGGCCGATGCTTTCACCAGGGAAGCGACTCGTCTGGGAGGAAAAATCGTGGCCGTCGAGCAATTCCGGGTCGGCGAAACCGACTTCGGGCCATATATACGCGACCTGAAAAACATCCTTCTCAAGGCAATTTCCGATTCGACCGTCTATTTGTCCCTCAACGGGGACACGCTGTCGGTCGACGAGGTACCGGTATCGATCGATGGCATCTTCATGCCGGCCAACGAAGAAGAGCTGTATCTGCTTCTGCCCCAACTGAATTTCTATCAGGTGCGGACGACCTACCTCGGCACCGATTCGTGGGACACCGACCGCGTGTTGAAACTGGGCGAAGGCGTTCTGGGTCGCACCGTGTTTTTCTCGGGCAAGGCCGCCATGCGCCGGTCTCCCGGTTACGGCCGCTTTGCCTCGGTCTTTATCGCCAAATATGGCTCCGATCCCGATTATCTGGCGGCTCTGGGGTATGACGCCGTCAACTTGGCGGCAGCGGCCTTCCGCCAGGGGAAGATCAATCCTGGATACGCCGCCGATTTTCTGGCCGGGGTGAAGGGATATGATGGAGCCGCCGGCCGGGTATCTTTCGGCCGGGGCCGAAGCAACCTGGAACTGCCGCTGTTCACCTTCCAGAATGGCCGGGTCATTCCGGTCGGAGAACGAACCGCCGTCGAGGAACCGCCGGCCTCCCCCGCCGATTCCACCGCCACCGAGTATATCAAGTACGGCTGGTAGGTCGCGTCCCGACGTATATCCTCGTCTCTATATTGACTACGGTCCCGATTTTGCCGATATTCGAAGAAAGAAGGCGTTTGCGGCGTATGATTGTGTATAAAGCATGGCTGAATCGCGCCCAAACCCGGTAATGCCCGGCGTCGGCCGGTTGAACCGAATATCGAAACCTATGACTCATCGTATGAAAACATCCGTACTTCCGACATTGATGCTCGCGGCCGCGATGGCCGCGGCAATCATGATGATCGGTTGCGGAAGCGATAACAAACCCCAAAGCGCTCATGGAACGGCGGTGATCGATTCCGCCGGGCCGGACCAGGTGACCTCCAACGCCCGCATCTTCCTCTACGCCAAAGGGCGCAAGACCACCGATCTTCGCGCCGACCTGATCATGCAATACACCGCCAAGGATTCGACCATCGCCCAACAGCTGGACGTGGACTTCTTCGATTCCGCCGGGGTGAAAATCTCGAATCTGGTCGCCGAACGCGGCTATATCCGGGAGAAAGACAATTTCTTGGCCGTCACCGGATCGGTTAAGGTGCTCGGTGAGGATTCAACCCGCCTGTTCACGGAGTACCTCGAATGGGATGCCGGAAAGGACCGGGTCGTCACCGATAGTTTCGTGACGATTATTACTCAGAATCAGGATACGATACGAAGTTATGGCGTGGTAACCGATCCGCGTCTTCGGGATATAACCTTTAAAAGAAAGGTCAGCGGACGGCTGACCAATATGGAAAAAATCCGCGATGATCAAAAGTAAATACCTGCTGGTGATGGCGTCGGTGATCGTCCTGGCGATGGCCGCCACGGCCACGGCCGAGGTCAGCCTCAAAGACGCGGTCAAGATCGGCAAGAAAAACATTCAACAGTTGATCGAGCAGTCCCACCGGTACCAGATCGAATATGATACCGTGATCGCCCTGCCGGTCCATTCCCGGACCATGTACAAAGGCGACTTCTATCTGCTCTATTTCCTCCGTGGTCCCCGTTTCCAGGCGGAAATGGAAGTGGACAAGAAAACCGGCGCCGCGGACCTTCTGGCCGCCGGACGGATGGCGCAGCCGTATCATGAACGCCCCGACGGTCAGTTTCATTATAAATACTTCAACGCTGACTCGGTCACGCAACAGGCTTTCGCCCGAAATCGCCTGAAACCCGATTCCGTGCGTCTGGCCTATTTCGGCGTCATGCCGATACTGGGCAAACGCGGCGTAGCCTGGGAGATATTCTCGACCGAAGGCGTAAGCTATATTTCCTTTGCCGGGCCGGCCATGAAGAGAGATCAGATTATTTCCGCCATGAATACGCACCAGCGTGGCCCCGGCAACTATACGGCCGACTCCATCCACCTGACGGAAATGGTCTCCGATATCAACTGGCTGGATTCGCTGACCGAAGCCAGCCTGGTACCACTCAAGCTGACTCCTGTCCAGAGAGATTCGGTGGTTAAATCGCAGAAGGATGAGATAGAAGAGATATACCTTCGCTTCCCGGATCTGCGATCGCGGGTCAAACTGGATGAAACGAAATCCGATTCGACCAAAAAGTGACCAAATGTCTCTTTCGGAATTCGGGCAGGTCTTGATCCGCCGCAGGCGGATGACCTGCCCGAAATTCGTTGTCTGATCGCCGCTACCGTTTCCTTCTTCCGCTTTTTGATTGCCCCCGCAAGACTTCCTTCCTAACTTTGGCTCGCCATGATTAGCATACGCTATAGAGTCACTCTGCTTCTGGTGATTGGACTGGCGGCGCTGACCGCGGCCGGTTGCTCGTGGTTGGGCAAGGGAAGATCTTCCGGGTTGACCATCGTCGCCCCCGATTACCTCAAAGGAGTGATCGAAACGGTCGCCGCGCAATTCGAAGTCGAAAACAAGACCCGCGTCCGGGTGGTCTATGAACCGTTCGATAAGGTCCTCGGAAAAGCCGGCCAAAGCGGGATCGATCTGTTCGTCATCGGCGACACGGACCGGCCGGAAACCCATGAGGCGCTCGATTCTCTCCGTGGGAATGGCAACTACTCCTGCCCGTTTCGCCTGTCGTTGATAGTTGCCGGCCGTCCCGATGGCCCCTCGTGCGGAGACATCAGGGAATTGGCCGGAGACGATTTCCGCCGAATAGTCATGGTCGACACCGCGCAATACGAAGGTCTGCTGGCCCAGGAAGCGTTGCAGCGAACCGGCTTATGGAAGAAAGTCCGGGGCAAACTGATCCTGGCCCGATCGACGACGCAGATGTCGTCGTATCTCAAATCCGGCGAGGCCGATGCGGTTCTGGCGCTGGAAGTATCCTTGCGAGATGAAAAGGGTTGGATTCTGCTGGCGCGACTGGACGATGACCGCCGGATACAGCGACGCCTGCTTCATTGCGCCGGGGTGACCCCCGGCGCCTCCGATAAGAATGCCGCCCAAGCCTTGTTGGATCTCTTCGATTTGCGTCAGTGTCCGTTGTATCGAATTGCGGGCGTTTCTCAGGATACCGAAGAGTAATCCCGATTCTCCTCATTATCCGCCATCGCGATGATTTTCCATCTTGACGCTTGCCTTTTGGCCGACCGCCGCTATATTGGGAACTCAATTTATGGTAAACATGCATGAACCAATTCTTTGAGTTTTCAAAAGCGCAAATGAAAACGCTCACCCTGCTGGCTCTGTTGCTGGTCGTGGGCGGAGGGTATTTGATGGTGCGCGATTATTACCCGCATCGGGACATAGGTCCGCGTCCCTGGCGGGTGGTGACGATCGACGGATACCAACCCTTGATAGTCCTGGATATCAACCAGGCTCCGGCGGATTCGCTCGAATTGATACCGGGGATCGGACCGGTTCTGGCGGAACGGATCATCTCCTATCGTCAGGCCAATGGCCCCTTCGCCGCGGTGGAATCGTTAGTTCATGTTCCGGGTATCGGCCCGGCCGTCATGGAAAAGGTCAAACCATACCTTCGGGCGGCCTTGCCGTGAAAAACGCCTGGGAAACATATGGCGCCGCCCGAAGCGGCGGCAAGCTTCTGGCCGTGCGGGTGGAAAACGACGGTGCCCGTCTCCTGGTGACCTCGTTATTGTCGTCGGGCAACCATCTCGATCATGACAATCTGGATAGCGGCCGGCTGTTTTTCGCGGTCGATGAACGGCTGGCGGTAGTTAAAAAAGTCCGAGTCAGGAAAACCTCGCTTCTGGAGACCGCCGAACTGGTCCGTTTCGAGTTGACCCAAACCCTTCTGGATTCGCCGGAATCGTTTTATTTCGATTCCTTGCCGCTGGACGAAATAGAAGGATATCGCCATTTCCTGGCCATCGCCTATCATCGTCGGGAAATCGATGCCTGCATCGATGATTACTCTCGCCTGTTGCGCAAACCGTCCGGATTCAAACTCGATTCGGTTGCCCTGGCCGCCGGATACCTGACCTTCTGCCGCGTGGAGCCGGGCGACCTGCAGATCCTGCTCGATATCGGCCCCGAAAATGTCACCATAGCCATGCTGCACAATGGTCGACTCTGTTCCATCGGCCGCATGGACGCCCCCTTCGCTTCCGGAGTGACCATCCCCGAGGCCAACCGGCTGGGCGCCGAACTCAAGATGAAACTGGGGTACCTGCTGGCGGAACTGTTCGACGAGGGAATCACGGTGCCGGTTGCCCGGGTGATATTGTCCGGGCCGTTCGCCCACGATGAACTTTTGACGGCCGCGCTGGCAGAACATACCACCGCTGAGATAACCCGGCCTGATTTCCATAAAGGGTATTTCCAACCGGATGCCGCCGGGGCTCGTCTCGAAGAATTCCTGATTCCTCTGGGGCTGGCGGTCGGATGAGCATCACGGTGTCCGGCGGGAGCCTGCGGGGTCGAAAACTGGCCACCCTTCCCGGCCGCGACACCCGCCCCACGATCGGCCGGGTGCGCGAGGCGATTTTTTCCATTCTTCAACACGATATCATGGGCGCGCGGGCATTGGATATCTTCGCCGGCTCCGGAGCATTGGCGATAGAAGCCGTTTCCCGAGGGGCGGCCGATGCCGTCCTGATCGAAAGCAATCCCAAAGCGGCATCGGTTATCCGCGCCAACCTCGACCATTGCGGTCTCGATCTCCGGTTGATCGTCGCCGATTTCCGCGCCGGGCTGAAAACGCTGGCCGGAGAGAAGGCCGTTTTCGATCTGGCCTTCGCCGACCCCCCCTATGGCCTGATTTTACCGGATGAAATGTATCGGGTTTTAGGGGAATATCGGTTGATGCCGGCGGGCGGTTTTCTTATAATGGAGCATGCCGGCCGTTTGAAACCGGAGGGCAACGAGATCGTGACCACGCGCCGCTTCGGAGATTCGGCGATAACCATTTATAGATATGACTAAGAAAAACAAAATCATCGCGCTGTATCCGGGCACCTTCGACCCGATCACCAACGGCCACGTGTCGCTGGTCGACCGCGCCGCCGGGTTGTTCGATGAACTGGTGGTGGCGATCGCCCGCAATTCCCCGAAGGCGACCTTGTTTACGGTCGAGGAACGGTTCGAGATGGTATCCCAGGTTCTGGCCGGTCGGGACAATGTCCGCGTGGTAACGTTCGACGATCTGCTGGCCGATTATGCCCGAAAGATCGGCGCCGCCGCCATCGTCCGCGGCCTGCGGGCGGTCTCCGATTTCGAGTATGAATTCCAGATGGCCCTGATGAACCGCCGGTTGGTGCATGAGATCGAAACGGTCTTTTTGATGCCGGCCTTGTCGTGGGTGTATCTCTCCTCGACGATCGTCAAGGACGTGGCTTCCAACGGCGGCGATATTACCGGCCTGGTGCCTCCGGTGGCGGCGGTGATGCTGGAACGCAAGTTCGGTCGTTGAACCGGCGCGACAGTATGACACGAGCCATCGACCCGGCCAGGGCCGCCTAACGATTTGACAATCCCGGCCGATTACCATATTATTCACGGGTAGATACGCAGTAAGGAGTTATGATGACCGATTCCAGCCCGATCCACATGTCCGAGGAAGGGTTCGAAAAGCTTCGCGCCGAATTGCATAAACTCAAATATGTGGACCGTCCCGCTATCGTGGCCGAAATCAAAAAGGCCCGCGAAATGGGGGACCTGTCCGAAAACGCCGAATACCACGCCGCGAAAGAAGCCCAGACCCATATCGAGAGATGCATCGGGGAGTTGGAGTACAAGGTTTCCCGGGCGGTTGTGGTCAAGCGGGATGAGGTGGCCAAGGGGAAGGCGTATCTGTTCGCCAAGGTGACCGTGCTGGACCTCGATGACGACGAGGAAGAAGTGTACACGCTGGTTTCGGCGGAGGAGTCGAAACCGGAGGAAAACCATATCTCGATCAAGTCGCCTATCGGACAGGGATTGTTGGGCAAATCGACCGGCGACATCGTGGAGATTCAGGTTCCCGCCGGCGTTTTGAAGTACAAAATCATCAACATCGAATAACCGCTCGCATTCCCCAAAATCTTATGACTGGGACGCTTGTACCAGTTTTGATGGGAATACGAACCGGACCGGTGTAGCGACCAATTACCGGCGGAATCTGATCAGCCCGAGTTCAATCAGGTTTCTTTGCCAATCCAGTGTCCAGTAAAACCTTCACGGCAGCCTTAATCCCATCGCCATCGAGCGTCCAACCCAACTGTTGTGCTTTCTGTTTTATCGATTCCTGGGTCAATGGCCCGCCTTCAGCAGAAAGGATGAGTTCAATTTTCGCTGCCGCTGAGATAATCTTTGTCTTCTCGTGACAATGTGTGCCTTTTATCTTGTCAAACGCTACGTTGAATAGACTGAAAAAATCGGGATATTCATCTTTGACGCTATCGAAGGCAACTATACCCATTGGTGTAAGATGATAACTGGTTTGCGTTACGTCAAATGGGTCGCCTTTTGCATATACAGTTTCCGAAACCTGCAAAAGGCGAGTATCCCGCAATAGATCCAGTGCATTCGATACTTCCCTACTGAAGGGACCATAGAAGTAGGGCCGAAAACGGCAAGGGAATTCGATCTTTTCCGGCGATAGCATTTTCTCCAACAAATAGATATTCTTCTGAATGTTGGTCTTTCCCTGGAATCCATTATCATTGAGCCCGATCAACATTAATACTATATCGTAAATCTGTGGAGTGTTCATGGTTTACCTCCAAAGTATTCCTTCAAAATGGACTCCAATTTAAGCCTTCCCTTATCTCGCTCATACTTGTCAATTTCAAGCGGAAGTCCATACACAGAAATAAAGTGTTTTCCGCTATTATCTGCAACAACTTTAAACAGGGGGCTGCCATCATAGAGTGTCTTCGATCTCCCTGACTGCAAGAGGATAACAATCCCCTCTTCATCAATTTCCGATAAACCTCGAACCAATGGATCCTTTAATGAATAAGCCCTGACGAAGGTAAAATCCGGATTTAGGCTCAAGGAATCAGAGATTCTATCGCGCAGATCGGTATCACCCGCGATACTGGAACGCTTTCCCATTGCCTCGCGAGTCTTTTCATCTGTCAACTCAGATAATTCAGAATAGAATAACTCTTTGGGCAAGACTCGTCTCCTAAATCCATCAAAATACTTAAATGCCATAGAAGTGCTGGCAGAATTTGTCAATATTTCATCCATGACGGTATGATCATCAAAGGTAATGTATTCATCGGGATAGGATGGATCATCCCTATATGTATATAGCTGTTTTAACTTGGTATTGCCTTCTTCTATAGCCCGTTTTAAGCCTTCAATTATCATTATATCTGTGATTCGGCGAATTTTATGAAAATAAACCTGCTGGGCAATAAAATATTTCGCCAACACATATTGTTCTACTGCACATATCCCTTCTTGCTTAATTGCCAATCTTCTCTTCGCACCTTCGTCGATCAGTGTCAGGACATTTATTAGCCTATCGATGTCGAAAACACCATATTTTACGCCGGTATAATAGCTATCCCGCAGCAAGTAATCCATTTTATCACCGTCCAAAGACCCTGAAATAATATCATGGCAATAATCTGCGGCAACGTTGTCGGTTCTCAATAATTCAGCAATTCTTTCTGCCCGTGGAGATGTCAGAATACGCACAATATCCTTATTTTCGGTTATGATTCGTTGAGATATTTCTTCATGCAGAGTTTCTTCCTTGTCCCTTTCGCCAAGAGGTGGTCTAAAGAATTTCAGTACATTTTCTGAAACGTGCGAAAATGGGGGGTGGCCTATGTCATGTAACAAGGCTGCAAGTCTTATGTTTTGATGCAGCTCCATGTCACCTAAAATCTCCCTCCTATGAACGAGGCTATTATAAATATTGGACGCTACGTGCATTACGCCAATGGAATGGCCGAACATAGTATGAACCGCCCCATGAAACCCCAAATACGCCATCGCAAGTTGCTTGATATTTCGAAGTCGTTGAAATGCTGGGGTGTCAATGATCTGGAGTTCAATATCCGATACGGGAATCAGGCCATGAACCGGGTCCCGTATTTCATGATTAGTTTTGAATTCTGGTGACATTGCTTCTACCCATTAATAATATTGGCGCTCGCTCGATAATTGTATATCACATTTTTCGTCATTTGCAAGCATTTATTATCAAAACTTCGTTTCCGCGCGGTAGCGGCACCGGTGGCCCACTCCGCAGTAGGCGCGGCGGGTCCCTACGCGTTCACCAGCCCCAAAATCAACACCAGTTCGATGGTGATTACGAGTACGGCCCCTTTATTAGATGGAATCATCACGTGGGACGGGTATACGTATTGGGAAGGGTCAAAATTCGGGCGAATGGGGTGCGAAAACGGCAGATTTTTCCCGGCGGACGGGTACGTCCGGCCGCGCACGTACGGGGCAGATGTGGACATCTGCCGCCCACAAATGCAAAAAATAGCAAGGCAAAGCCATTTCCCGGCAAGTTCAACGCAGCCATGATAGTCCGACGAAATATCGCGGAATTTCGGGCGCGAATCAGTAGAAGGATGCCATCGATTGTGGGATTATTCCGGGGTGAACCAGGCGGAGACCTGGCCCAACGACAACATCTGCAGGCGGCGCAGATAGCCACTGCGCGGGGCGGTATGGTTTTCCACAAGGCGGCTCACCGCCTGGTCCGGCTCCACCACCCGCGAGACGAACATCGAAATCAGATCGGGATCGGTAATGACGGCCATCGTTTCCTGCTCGAACCGATAGCTGAAATAGTCGAAATTCGACGACCCGGCGATCAGGCGACGGCCGTCGATCAACATCGCTTTCAGATGCGTCATCCGGCCGGGGTACAGCCACAGATCGAAATCGCCGCGCGCCGCTTCCCAACGGATGTATCCGTCCATCGCCTTCTTGTTGTTCTCCTCCGGCGTCACGACCGTGACGGTCACCCCCCGCTGGCGGGCCTGACGAAGCCGGTCGCAGAACGGAAACGTCAGGTAGGGGCTCTGCACATAGATCGATTCGGTTGCACTATCGATCAACTCGAAGATCGGCGCAAACGCGGTCGGGTTGTCGCGGCCATCGAGCGACAACAGGCGCATGGATCCAAGATCGACCGTTCCACCGAAATGCCCGCCGTCCCACGAGACGAGGAAATCATTGGCCAGAAAGTCGGAGGCCGGACCGTCTTCGATCCGCAGCATCATGTCGTGCCAGAGGAAGTTGTGATCGCTGAAATTCACTCCGCCGATATAACTTATGCGATCATCGACGACGATGATCTTCTTGTGATTGCGGCAGGCGAATCGGCACAGCATGGGGCCCACGGGATTAACGAACCTGACGGCCACGTTCCGGGCGTTCAAATCGGCGATCATCGCGACGGTGGCCTTGTTTTCGCGGCGAAGCTCGGAGTCGAAGAGGTTGCCGGGAGTATAGAGGAATTTATCGCTTAGGACATACTTGGTATAGGAATCGACGATGATCCGTTTGTCGGCGGCCGGTGAGGCGGTCATAGCCTCTGCCAACCTCGTCCCGGCGGCATCACCCTCGAACGACAGCGTCTGGACATAGACGCGCGCACGCGCGGCGGCGATATCGGCCGCCAGACGCAGCCAAAATTCTCCGCTGTCGACTAGTAAATCAATCTGCACGGCCTATCCCTCTGCCTGAACCTGTCCTGCCGACAAGAATACTACAATCGGGCGTCGATGGCAAGCCATAGATGCGACCGAAAAATCCGCCTGCGGGCAGCGAAACTATTTCCGCCGTCGGCCGTAACACGGTATTATTCCCGGACTAAAAGCAAGGCTCGCGAAAGGGCAATCGGGCATGGAGTTGAAAAAAGTCGCGACACGGGCAAGGGCCAGGCAACTGCAATCAATTCATTCGGCGACGGGTTTGGCCGTAATCTCAGCGGCGATACTCATGGTCGTCCTTTGTTTCACCTCATCGGTCTGGGCCGATCCGGCCACGCCCGATACAGCCGCGGTCAAACCGGAACAGAGCCGGCCGTACCTGGTGGTGGAAGGGACGATCGTCGACGACAAAACCGGCGAACCGGTGGGCGACGCCACGGTGCAGGCGATCGGGCAGAAAACCGGCGCGGTGGCCAACAAGGACGGCCGCTTTCGACTGGTGCTTCCTCAGGGTCAGTATACGATCAAGGCCACCCACGTGGGACACTACGCCAAAGAGGCGACGGTGGCGCCCGCGACGGCCGAGGGCGGTTCCTCCCGACATCAGACTATCACCCAGGATTTCCGGCTGATGCCGCTGGTTATCGACATGGGGGTCCGCCAGGTGTTCATCCGGGCCTATGACCCCGCCCAGAGAATCATCGCGCAGGCGATCGCCCACAAGAAGGACATCCTCTCGCGGGTGCATGATTATTCATTCAACGCCTATGCCAAATTGGTGGTCCGCAACGGCACCAAACCCGACTCGCAGAGCATCATGCTGATCACCGAGACGCACGTGACGTCGTTTTGGGAGCAACCGGATAAATACAAGGAAATCATCACGGCCCGGAAACAATCGGCCAATCTTCCGGCCGAGGGGAATCTGGTGTCGGTCGGGGGGTTGTTGAATTTCAACCGCAATCGGCTCGATCTGGGGGAGTATAGCGTCGTGTCCCCTACGGCCACCGACGCCATGGACCATTACAACTACTACCTGCTGGACACCGTGTATCTCGACAATCGGGCGGTGTTTGTCCTGGAGGTGGAGCCGAAGAACGAATACGAGCCCCTTTTCAAGGGGAACATCCAGATCGTAGATTCCACGTACGACGTGGTCATGGTGGACATGGGCCTCAGCAAGGGAATTCGGGTGCCAATGGCGTCCGATTTCCGCTATTTCCAGCATATGGCCCCGATCGGCAACGAATCATGGCTGCCGGTGCAGGTCGGGTTTTCCTTCCGCGTCAATCTCGACGTCCCGGGCTTGCCGAAGATAATAACCGTCGACCATTCCGTGGCCATCTCGGATTACAAAATCGACGCCGGTCTGCCGGCGGGAATGTTTGACGAGTACCAACTGGAAGTAGATCGCAATGCCGACAAGGTCGACAGTTCCGTCTGGTCCACGCGGGTATCGCTTCCCCTGACCGGGCTGGAACAGTATGGGTATACCCGGATCGACTCCCTGGAACACGCGCCGAAACCGCTGGGGAAGAAACTTCTGGCCGGTGCGGTCATGGGCGCCTTGCTGATGACTGTCGGGTATCCCGACGTGTATCATTACAGCCGGGTCGAGGGGCATTACCTCGGTCTCGGGACGGCCGAAAATAAATACGACGGCCTGCGTTTGCGCGGCAAGATCGGGTATGGTTTCTCGGATCATCATTGGCAGGGCGAGGCAGGCGGAAATTTCCGGCTTTTGGAAAAACAGAAGCTTTGGGTCGGAGGGATGGTCAAAGACGAGATCATGCATCGCCCGACGACGATTTCCGCGAACAACTACAACCCGACCTTCAATGCCTTTATGCTCAAGATCGACCCGTTTGATTATTATCGCGAACGAGGTTTCGAGTTGAACGCCTCGGTCAAGCCGGTGGACTACACCCGGCTGACGGTATCGTATGGCGATTTCAAACAGACCTCCGTATCGAGCGCGGTCGGCCACAGCGTCTTTCGGAGAAGCGTCCGTCATCGCGGCAACCCGCCGATCCTCGATGGCGACCTGCATTCGCTTTCGGCGGCGTTTCGCTATGACTCCCGCAAGTTGATTAACAACAAAGGGGTGGAACTGCCCACCGATCCGACCGACTATTTCTTATGGGAGATCGGAGCGGAATATTCCTCGCCCGATTTCGCCGGGTCCGATTTCGATTTCCGGTGGTACTATCTGAAAGCCCAATGGCGAAGCAAGGCCTCCGGCCTGGGGATCACGACTTTGACCGGGTATGCCGGGACATCCGACGGCCATCTGCCGCCGCAGAAATATTTCAGCGTCGATTTTCATGACCCCGATTTCTTCCGGACGCACGGTTTCAACACGGTGTTGGAGGGGAATTTCGGCGGCGACCGGATGGCCTCGCTGTATCTCTCGCACGATTTCGGCCATTTCATGTTTCGCAGCAGCGGGATCGAGTTTCTGAAGAAGATCCCGGCCGGCCTGGTCATACATGGCGGCGCGTTCTGGACCCGGTTCCGCAATGACCCCCTGTATCCGGGCAACGAGTATCTCCGGACCGCCCCGACCGCCTACACCGAGATCGGTTTCGGCCTGAACAATCTGACGCCGTTTTTGTCGCCGTTCAATCTGTCGATTCATTTCACCTGGCAGCTGTCGCCATATGATACCGAACGGTATAGTCAACTGACAGATTTCACGTTTTGACCGGGGCCGGAAAATAATTTCCGGCGCCGCAAAATCATGACTGGGCGAAACCTTCTGTCGGAGCGTCCGTATTATCAAGAGGCATGAAAAGGCTATATAAATCGCGAACGGACAGGAAAATCGCCGGGGTATGCGGCGGGTTGGCGGAATATATGGACGTCGACTCGACCGTCATCCGGCTGGGAACGCTGCTGGTGATGTTGATGACCGCCATATTCCCGATGGTCATCGTATACATCATCGGATGTATTATCATTCCGGATGCGCCTCCGGGCAGCCGGGTAGAAACCGGTCCGTTGACCTAGCCACAAAAAAGCCTCGGCCCGAGTGACACCCCACGTCGGCTCGGCCGAGGCAATTAACCTATCCGCCGATCGAAAAACCTCATTCTCCGGAAGCGTGTTAGTCCACGAGGCTACGGGGATGAAAAACGCTTCCAGGGAACTGTGGCGGATGGCGCCGTCCGCCACTTTTTTTTATCATCCTGGCGGACGATGGTTCCGCATTTTTCCCGAACAGAATTCTTCCTGAACCGATTCAATATAATCCGCGCCGGTCGAAAAGGCAAGTCCAGACCTGCCGCCTCTTCTTACCCGTATGCGACTCCCCGGCCCTTTTTTGTCCCCAAAAACTTCAACTTTTCGCGGTTGTATCCGTCCACAATAATAACCGGATGATAGCCGGAACCCGCCGCCATGGGAGCATATATCGGTCAAAGGAGATGGGTATGAGCGAAAATTCGATGAACCGGAAGGAATTTTTGACCAACGTGGGAAAAGTGTGCATGGGAACGTGCGCGTGCGCGGTGGTCGGGGGGCTTTCGGCGGTCTATGCGCAGGAGAATCAGCCTTCAACGCCGCCACCGTCTCCTCCACCGCAGAAATCCCGCTCCGACACCCGGATCGAATTCGCCGAGGGTTGGGTGAAACGGTTTTTTGCCGTGTTCGATGAGAATCTAGACCCAGCCACGCGGATGAAGGTCATGATGGCCAACGGCCGGTCATGCTATCTGACCTGGATCGCCGAAACCAACCAGCAGATTAAGCCGGTGACGCTGGAGCGATTGAAAGAGTGGATCGCCAGCAAGGGTAACGATGGTTCCTACCGGATCGACGGGAACACCATTTATTTCCAGTACATGAGCGCGGCCGAGACGGGCCAGGCCTCGACGGAGAACGCCTGTTTGTGCCCATTGGTGGAAACCAAGCCGGCCGGGTTGTCGCCGACCTATTGTTACTGTTCGGTCGGGTATGTCAAGGCGATGCATGAGAAGCTGCTGAATCGCCCGGTGGATGTGGAGCTGGTCGATTCGGTCCTGCGGGGCGGCAAACGCTGCCAGTTCAAGATCACGGTAGCGTAAGTCGTGCAGGTCAAAACCTGCACCCTTACTCGCAGATCTTTATTTTCAGATCCGTCAGGGTCGGCGCCAACTTTAGTTGATAACAGGTATTTTTGAGCTTGATCTTGACGACGTCAAATGACGACCATTCCACCAGCGATACGCTGGTGCCGAATTCACCATCGTCGATATCCTGCGGGTATGCTTCATCCTCAATCATATATCCGCTCTCCACCGTCCTCCGGCACCCCTCCCCATCAGTCTCGATCAGTTCGACCCAGACGTGATGATAGATTTCCCATTCGGTGACAACCAATCGGTAATAACGGCACCATCCGGAATCACCCTTCTCGGCGCATAAAAACGGTCCGGTGTACACGTCCGTGATGTACGCGTAGATGGCGCTGTCCAGTAAGATGCCGGGATAAGCCGTGCTGTCGACGGAATCTTCTGCGGCCGCCACCCCGCACATCCCGACGAGAAGGATAGCCAATATCATACATACATTTTTCATTCTGGTCACCTGTTACAAACAATATGTTTATACATTGTTAGTCATGGGTGCCGCGCCCATTGGCCCACTTAAGGATCGTGCGGATCGCTTCCGTATAGGCGTCGGGATTCTCCATCATCGGTGCATGTCCGGAATTGCCGATTTCAAAGTATTCGCCTTTCAGGAATTCCGCCAGTCGCTTGGCGCTGCCTTCGGGCGCGATTTTGTCATTCCGCCCCCGGACTATCAAGGCAGTAACGTTCTGGTTCATTACGGGCGTATCCAAAGGAAAAG
>JAQVRW010000023.1 GCA_028700875.1 Candidatus Zixiibacteriota bacterium
CGGCCGTGGCCGGGCCATGCACGTACGCCTCCAATTTCCCGTACCCCATATAATTGTTGGCCCGGATAAATTTGCGCACAGCCATCGCCGTATCCGCCGCGAACATCAGCCCGGAATCGGGGGAATTGACCAGCACCCGGGCGTTGAGGTTCTCGTACCGCAACAGCAGCGACTGCTCCTTTTCGGTCACGTCGCGGGTGGCATCATAGTACCCGGATACGCCCGCCGGCGGCCGGTACGTTTTGTCGATCTCGTCGTTGATCACGGCCACGTCGAAACTGGTCGCGCCACCGCGCAGCGAATCGGCCACCCATAACGAATCGGCCCAGGCGTTGGACACCAAATCGATGGAGGCGAACTCGATCCGAATAGGCTCATTAAGATGCATCACCGAGAGGGAATCGAACCAGATGCGGGCGTTCCTGATTTCATTCCATGCCGGTTCGCCGATAACCGTATCCAGAGTCGTTACGTCCCGCAGCGGAATGCGTATCGTCTTCCAATTCGCATCGTTGCGCGTTCCGGGGACATAGAATTGCGTCGTATCGGACAAATCGATGCGGTAGGAAAAGTAATCGTTATTTTTGTTGAACCCGTCGTAATCGGGATTTTCCATGTCGGGTCGGGTGCCGCCGAAGGTGATGTCGGTTCGATTGCCTTCGGTTCCGTTCACTTTCCAGATATTGTTTTCATCATAGTTGTCGCCGTTCGGGTCGGGGTTTCTCGCCAGGTCATCCCCCCCCGGCTCGTCCTTGTCGAACTTCCCGTCCAAACCGGTATCTTCGTCGTCTTCAAGCGTCCGGTTGCCGTTCTTGTCTTCCGAATCCGGCACGCCGTTGCCGTTGATGTCGTCGCTGATTCGGCCCAGGTCTATGTGGATGATGCCGACGTCCCCCCGGACGCGCATCTCCAGGAGCTGGGAATTCTCCAACTGCGTAGCGATGCCGCTCGGGATGTCCTTCATGAAGCCGTTCCAGGACTTTTCCGCTTCGATCGCGATGGTGTCCACGGTATTGCCCGTGTTCGGCACTAGTTTCACGGTATCCGGCTTGAAATAGGTCACCAGAACACGGGCGATATCCGCCGTCCCCTGTCCTTCCTCGCGGTTCCATATTTCTTTGTTGGTATAATTGTCCCTGGTGTCCCAGGAAACATGTCCCCGTCCGTACTGCAGGGAAGTATCGACGGCGGCGGGACGGGAACAGAAGCGCCAATCCCCCCGTCGGACTCCCAGCGAGTAGTCTTCGTCGGACCCTTCGAAATCATCGATATACACGCTTCCGTCGACGTTGGGATTGGGCCGGGATTGAGCCACCTCGGCGTTGATCCGCATGTTGGATGCCGCCTGAGTGGACACGAAGGGCAACGCATTGACGAACGCCGTGAACGGTTTCACCTCGAAGTTGTAGGACATGTCGGCGTCCCAGACCATCATTTTGGAGGTCTCTTCGCCCACCTTCGGTTTGCGGTTGGTGGCCTTATCCGACTTGTACAACAGGGTAGCCCCGGCTTTGAAATTCCGGCTGGGGGCATACTCGAAACGCGTGCCCAACAGCGTCTTTCGCGAGAGAGAAAAGAACGGCGCCGTCTCAAACATGACCGAAAGATTGGCGTTGACGTCGGTATATTCATCCTTCAGCAGAGTCAAACGCCCCATCTCATAGCTGATACTATAATCCTCGTCCCTTTTCAGTGTCGTGCCATTATAGGTGACGACCTCCGATCCTTCGATGATATTGGTCGAATTCAGATTGATAACCGAGGTGCCGCGGTCCTTGGTGGCCACCGTCATGTAATATTCCGAGGACTTCTGAGTCTCGTATTGGTTGGTTTCCGTGTAGATTTCGGAGACGTGTTCTCGCAGCCGGACCGTATCGCCGGAAGTCGCGACAGCAAACAGTTGCCGCGAATCGAAGGGGTGCCGGTCGCCAAAAACCAATAATCCCAGGCTGGCATCGACAAGTCCGGCGTTGCGGTCGATCTGGCCGTCGGGTTTCGCCTCATTGCTTTCGTTGAATCGATCCAGGCCGAGCAACTGGAGGTACTTGAGACCATCCTGGTAATCGAGCGCATCGGGATTGGGATCCTGATTGTTATTAATTGGCGTTCCCTTGAAAACGTTGATATCGAGCTCCGACAAATCGATATTCGTGCTGCTCAGGGAATAAACGTTGCGCCATTCGTAATCCCAGACGTGATGGTTAAGCTTCGTGTGCGTGGTCGGTTTGATCAATTTCAATCGTAGCGTATCCGACCGGGAAATGTCGCCGATCGTGTCGATCAACCCTGTCGCGGCCCGCTTGACTGTGATAAACGCCGCCATGATATCGTTATCGCCCAGCACCTGTTCGGTAAAAACGACATAAAAGCTCTTGGCATTGATATAATACGAAGTCTCGTCGATAGTTTCGAAATCGCCTACTTCCGTGTATTCGCTACCCGGATCGGCGCGCAGAGTGTCACGGGGATCGACATAGCATACGCCCGGCGTACGACCCGCCCGATCGATCGCCGCGGTGGGCTTGTCGTCGACGTAAAGAAGGCACAGGGTAATAGAATCGCCCTTGAAAAAATCGAAATCGTCATTCAGTCGCGGCTTGGGAAGCGTATCCGAGGTCGGCCAATACATGGTATCGCGGGCGATTCTTCCCAGATCAAAAATGGTCCGCTTGCGATAATCAACGTCGCGTATCACGCGGGTCGAGGCCGCCGAACTCCCGGCGGTGATCTCCACCGATTCCGTGGACCCCTTTTCCTGGGAAGCAATGGCGGTGATGGAAAGATCGGCGATCTTCGCTGTGGCCTTGAGGCCGAATAACCCCTGTACCCGGGTGGAATATCTCAGGAATTGAGTGGCCGGCAGATCCAGAGTGGTGTTGCCGGCTTCGATCGACTGGAGGACATCGTCTTCATTCCCCTTGTACCGCAAAATCAAGCGGTTGGCCAAAGGCAAATCATTGCGCGAATCCTGACTGACCGATACGCTGATCTTGGAGCCGATCGTCCCGGTGATGTCGAAACGATATACTTGCTCCATGTTGAGCGCGGGGAACTTCGATTGCCGGCCGTAAACACTCGATTGACCGTCGGTCCAGCTGGAACGCCCCGAAAAGGTGATCTTGCGATACCCGGACACCTTAAGCCCGGCCCCCCCCTCGCCGAACAACGTTTCAAACGTCTTGGAACGGATGGGGATGGTGATATTAAAGAGACCGCCGGCTTTGTTCTGCTGGTCCTTGACCAGCGACCCCTGGTTGGCGGCGGCCGACATCGTTTGCAAGCTCAATTCCACCCGACGATTGACAAAGGCCTTGACGTCGTTGGAAACGGGTATCAGGGACTGGTCCTTGCGGAAGTTGCGGGTATAGGTCAACGAGGAGTCTTTGGGATTGGCGGAGATATCGTATTCCTTGCCGAGGGTTGATTTCGCCAGGGGGAAATATTCGTCAAGAGTCAGGGCAAAAATGAATTTACGTTCCGGGACCGGGAAGGGCGAAAGCCGGGTGGTCGTCGCTTTCAGGGCCGCGCGGAACTGGGGCGGAGCCGCCGCCGCCTGGGGCGGACACCATAGCCCGCTGGCGACCCAGAGAAGGACGATTAGACGATATGTCAGGCGCCGAAAAGCCATGATTTTTCTTTGTCCGGCGTTTGTATTCATTCGTTAGAAGTTTTTGCCTATATAACCTCCTCTGTCAGAAGTTTCCCAAGCAAATGACTTCTTCTTCCAACTCAACGTCAAATTTATCTTTGACCTTTTTCTTTAATATATCGGCCAATTGCCTGATTTCTTTCGACGTGGCGTGACCGGCGTTGATAATGATATTGGCATGTTTATCATAGACCGCCGCGTCTCCCACGCGCATCGACTTCGCCCCGGCTTCCTCCAACAATTTCCCCGCCGGAATCTTGCCGCCCGGCTGCCGGGGATCCTCGATATTCTTGAAGAAACATCCGGCCGAACAGGGCCGCCCGGGATGCTTCTCGCGACGCAATTGACGAATCTCTTCCGTCCGTTTCCCGATGACCCGGGCGTCGCCGGGATCGAGGCCGAAGGTGACTGTCGCTACGATCTCTTTGGTTGTCTTGAGACGCGATGAACGATAGGCGAACTGAAAATAATCGCGTCCTTCCATCCTCACCGTCCCCGTCGAATCCATCACTTCCGCCTGCACCAATCGCGAGCCGACCTGACTGCCAAATGCGCCTGCGTTGCCGTAGACCGCTCCGCCGACCGTGCCCCATATGCCGGCCGCGAATTCCAGGCCGGACAACGAACAACTCGTCGCGAAATCGACAAGATTATCCATGGTTTCGCCAGTGCCGGCTGTCACCCTATCACCTTCTACTGTCAACCCTAGTATTCGGTTCCTGACGATCAAGCCTCGGTACCCGTCATCACTCACCAGAAGATTGCTTCCATCTCCCAGCACGAAGTATGGTATGCCCGATTCCTGTGCCAGCGTCACCGCCCGCCCCAATTGATCCGTCGTATTCACCTGTACAAAAAGGTCAGCTTCGCCGCCGGTGCGGAAAGTAGTAAATGTAGACAATGAAACGTTGCGTTGAACCGGCCCTCCATAACGCGTGATGAATTGATCATACCGGGCCTGACTATCCATGCCACATCCTTCTCACTGAAAATATGACTTTTCCGGCAAAAAGCAAGCTGTTTCGTGACTTTGGTACATATACAAGTCGTTGTCGGCAAACGGGTTATTCGCCCTGACCGGATCCGTCGGCCGACTTTTCTCCGGATGCCTGCTCCGAGCCTTCTTCGGTCGCCGGTTCCGTCTCTATCGGGGGCGCTTCCCTTTCCCGATTGAGTTCGTCCACGTAATTCATCTGAAGATTATAGACCGCGGAATTGAGGAGTTGCTGTTCTTCGCCCTGCAGGTTTCCTTTGGTTTTTTCCTGAAGCATGATCAACAGATCGATGGACATCTTCGCCTGCGGCAAATCCCGCTCGATTTTTCCCGAGATCGGCGAGGCGATTTTCCCCATCTGGTACCATGCCGCCGACTGCAGGGAAAATACAAGGCTCAAGAAAAGCTCATTGGCTTTGGGGCTATCGTCAGACATACTCTTCCTCCCAATAACGGCCAACATCCTCGATACCCGAGGCAGGTAACGGTTACGCCACGCTCATCAGGTCGGCGCGCAAGGTAGAGAATATGGCGGCATGGTTCAACAAAAAATCGGGACGTTTTCGGGTCTTCCGGTAGTCGCCATAGAGTTTTTCCGCCCAGACTCGCGCCGAAGATAGAATCGGTTGGTCGGTGATCGGATTGGCCAGACGAAATTCGGGCAGGCCATGTTGCCGGGTGCCGAAAAACTCGCCCGGCCCGCGCAGTTCCAGATCGGCTTCCGCGATCTTGAAACCATCGGTCGTAGAGGTAAAATAGTCGAGTCGTCTTCGGCCGATATCCGACATCGGTTGATAGGCTATGGCCACCGCCAATCCCCGCCGGGTTCCCCGTCCCACCCGGCCGCGCATCTGATGCAACTGGGCCAGGCCGAACCGTTCGGCATGCTGGATGATCAGGATGTTGGCGTTGGGGATATCGATCCCCACCTCCACCACGGTCGTAGCGACCAACATATCCAATTCGCCGTCATGGAATCGTTGTAGTGTCCGATCGCGTTCATCGGCTTTGATCCGCCCGTGTACGAGTCCGATCCGGCGATGAGGCATGAGTTCCGTCGATAGTTCGCGGAAACCCTCCTCCGCCGCCTGCAAGTCCATCTTTTCCGACTTTTCCACCAGGGGAAAGATGACGAAGGCCTGATTGCCCCGGCCCAGTTCCTCATCGATATATTTATAGATATCCCCCAACGCCGACGCGAACCGCCAGACCGTCCGGATCGGTATGCGGCCCGGCGGCAGGTCGGGGATGGTTGAAATATCCAAATCGCCATAGAGCGTCATCGCCAGCGTCCGGGGAATCGGCGTGGCGGTCATGACCAGCCGGTCAGGGTAATCGCCTTTGCCGGCCAGACGGCCCCGCTGCAGGACCCCGAAACGATGTTGTTCGTCCACCACCGCCAGGCGCAGATCGGCGAACGTGATGGACTCCCCGATGATCGCATGCGTCCCGAAAACAAGCTTGATCTCACCCGACCCCAATCCAGCCGCGACGACCTTTTTCTCCCGGGCGTGCATGGAGCCGATCAACAGCCCGCAGGTAATGCCCGCTTGTCCGAGCAAATCTTTCCAGTTGGCGTAATGTTGACCCGCCAGAATTTCCGTCGGCACCATGACCGCCGCCTGCCCCCCGTTTTCGATCGCCAGCACCGCCGCCAGGACGGCCACGGCCGTCTTTCCGGAGCCAACATCTCCCTGCAGAAGACGATTCATCGGCTTGGACGAGGTCATGTCATCGATGATCTGATCCAGCGAACTCTTCTGCCCCGGCGTCAGATGATACGGCAGGCGGTCGATCACCGACGTGAACAGCTCCCCCGGACGGCCGCAAATGAATTTCTTGTCGCGCTGTTTATACCGGAATTTCCGTGATTGCAGCAGGAATTGAAGATAGAGAAGCTCGTCGAACGCCAGTCGCTTCCGGGCAGATTCGGCGCTTTCGGCATCGTTCGGATAATGAATATGCCGGATGGCTTCGGCCAGGTCGGGAAGATTTTCCGATTTGATGATTTCGGCAGGAAGATATTCGACGATGCCGTCGCCCAATGCATCCAGGGCGCCCTTGATCAGTTTGCGGATACTTCGTGAGGTCAGGCCGACTGCCTGCAGTTCGGCCGTCAGCGGATAGATCGGCACGATTCGCCCGGTGTGAATCTGATCCTCGGTGCCGTCGCCGATGAACTCATATTCGGGATGAAGCATCTGGTAGCCCATGAAATAGCCGACCGTCCCGGTCACGGCCAACTCATCCCCCTTCTTGAATTGCTTTTCAAGATACCGATAGCCGGCGAACCAAATCAGCGACAGATAGCCGGTGTCGTCTCCCAGAACCACTTCCAGCCGGGTCTTGCCTCCCTTGAGCAATCCCTTCCCGATCACCCGCCCCACGACGGTTTTATAATCATGCTCCCGCAACGAGGCGATAGTGGCAACTTGAGAGCGGTCGATATACTTGCGGGGGAAATAATACAGCAGCTTGCCGACGGTGTCGATGCCATGGGCAGCCAGCACCGCTCCGCGTTTCGGCCCCACCCCTTTGAGATATTGGATATCGGTTGTGAATTCCAGCTTAGCCACATTTTCAAGCTACGCCCCGCCAAAATCGAAGTCAATCATTAATCGCAGCCGGGAGGCGTTTCGCGACATCCGGATACGGAGACCTGTCCTGTAGATGCTTTGGCGTTTCGATTCGAAGGTGATGCGATGGCTTTGCCTAATAAAAAGCGGAAGGGGTGGGAATCGAACCCACCGCCGACGGCATAACCGCCGGCCCACGGTTTTGAAGACCGCAAGGGCCACCAGACCCTATCCGCTTCCGAAGTATTAATACGAAACCGGCCCCGAAAAATCAAGCGGACTTTCTGGCGGATCTGCCCGCCTTTGGCAATGATAGTCTCGCGGAACGGCGGCTAAATCGAACGGACCGCCAGCGCGGAGGGATCGTCGATTAAAAGAGGTTCGGCTATCCAAAAGGTTTCGGCGTAGCGGCAGCCGACATCGACGCCATATTTGCGATGGTAGATTTCCAATAATTCCAAAATACTGTTGCCCGGCTTGAATATTTCCTTCGATCGCGGCGAGCCGTCGAATTGCGACCGGTAGGCAGCCACCGCCTGTTTCTTGCGGTCGAATTGCGCGCTGATGTCCACATAGAATGACGGCGTCATGTCGACAAACGAAGACGCATAGATGATCGAATGCGGTCGATGCGGATCGCCTTCGATGTCGGCCTTGGCCAACCCCGCCAGGAAACAGGCGCCATAGCCGAGAATCGACGCCATCCGGTGGTCGGGATGACGTTGCTTGTCTTTCAACGGAAGAATGACGGTCTGCGGTTTATACTTCCTGATAACCGCCGCGATCATGCGTTTGTTTTCGACGGCATCTTCGAGAACCGAATCCTTTAGATGCAGATTCTCCCGAATCGTCAACCCCATAATGTTCGCGGCGTCATCCGCCTCGCGCAGACGTTCTTCCGCCGACCCCAACGTCCCCATCTCCCCGGCCGTCAGATCCAAGACGCCGACCTTCCGCCCCTTATCGACCAACCTGATCAGCGTCCCGCCGCAGGTTATCTCGGCATCATCCGGGTGTGCGGCGACGGCAAGCACCTCCAGCTGCATCTCGTCCCTCCAGGATTTGACGGTAGTATCGTTCGTAATGGTCGACGATAGCGTCGGCGTTGAAATCATGGTGCGCTTTTTCGACCGCGCGCCGCTTGAATTCTTTCAATCGGGGTTCATCCGCCAACAGCGATATCGCCGCCGAGGCCATGTTCGTCGTGTCACCCACGGGGAACAGGAAACCATCGATGTCATGATCGACCAGTTCGATCAAACCGGTGCCGCTGGTGCCGATCACCGGTACGCCGCAGCCCATCGCTTCCAGCGCCGCCAGGCCGAAAGATTCCTCTTCCGAGGGACAGAGAAACAGATCCGCCAACGGCAATATCTGTTCGACCTTGTCCTGGCTGCCCAGAAACGAAACCCGGTCTTCCAGGCCGTTTTTCTTGACCTCGCGACGGACCAGCATCGTATCGGGGCCCTCGCCAACCAGAATCAGCCGCGAAGGAATAGTCTGCTGAACCAGGCGAAATATCTCCACCACATCCATCACGCGTTTCACCGGCCGGAAATTCGAGATATGGCAGATGATCTTTTCGTGCGGCTCCGCGAACCGCGCCCGGTCGGGGCAGGTCGTGCAGGGGTTGAACCGGGCGGTATCGATAAAATTGGGAATCACCTCGATCGGCTTGTCGATCGCAAACTCCTGGACCGTCTCGTCGGCCAGGTATTTCGACACCGCCGTGATTCCGTCCGAGGCTTGGATCGAAAAGCGCGTGATTTCGTAGAACGACTTGTCCGCCCCCACCAGGGTAATATCGGTGCCGTGAAGAGTCGTGATGATCTGCGGCGCACAGCATTCGGTTATCTGCCGGGCCAGAAACGCGGCCGTGGCATGCGGGATGGCGTAATGGACATGAAGGATATCCAGCTTCCACTCGCACGACACCTCGGCCATCTTGGCCGCCAAAGTTAACGTATACGGCGGATATTTGAATAGTTGGTAGGCGACCGTCTCGACTTCATGAAAGTATAGATTGGGACGAAACTGATCCAGGCGAAACGGCAGAGCATAGGCCATGAAATGAACCTGGTGTCCCCGTTCGGCCAGTTTGATGCCCAACTCCGTGGCCACGATTCCCGAACCGCCGGCAACGGGGTAACAGGTGATGCCGATACGCATTTTATCCATAGTACTCCGATAACATCAAAAGCCGGTGTCCGGTTTCCCCAATCGGCAGGTTCTCATGGATATGATCGATGATGGATTCTCCATATCGGGAGATGAAATAGACGGGCGCGATCGACCGTTCGGCCAGGCCCCGGTTGGGGAAGAGATGATCGCGGGCCTGGGTTAATCTGTCCCGGACGGAGACGTTTTTCTTCTTATGGGCGGCGAATATCTTCTTCTGCAGTTCGTTCACAAGATAATCCATTTTCTCGCCGGTGCGGCCGGCCACGTCTTTCAATTGCGGATCGAACGCCGCCGCCGCGACCCCCAATTCATTCATCTGATCCCGAATGCCTGCCGCGAGACCGGTCAGTTTTTGACCGAGGTCCGAGGGAAACGATTTTTCCATCAGCCGGTTGATGACCTCATCGGTTTTGAGGGTTATCTCCTCGAAGCTCGCCGCCGACCGGTCCATCAGTTTCTCAAACCGGCTTTCAATCAGCGTCATCGAAGGCCGCGGCACGATCATCGGCCGGGCAATATCGAACAGATCAAACAACGGCATGATTTGGGCAAAATAGGCCACCTCCGCCGGCCCACCGATAACCGCCGCCGTCGGAAAGAGCCGCGATTGAACCAGCGGCCGGGTGATGACATCCGGCGAGAAATCATACGGTTCTGCCTCGATCCGATCCAGCAACTCACGCTCGGAAATCGTTTCCGTCCCGATCTGAAACTCGTCCCCCTGATAATGGATGGGTTGCCGCTCCGGAGCATGATAAAACAGATGTCCGAAATCGGCCTTTTTTCGCACCTGGACATGATACCCGGCAGCGGTCAATGCCGTCTCCGTGGAAGACAGGACGTCCTGCATCTCCCGTCGACGGCGAACGATATTCTGCATCAACGGGACGACCATACGCTTGACCTGTCCGTCGTGAGGATTGAACAGGGGGATGCCAAACCGCCCTATCAGCGCAAGCACGTACCGGGCGAAACAATCCACGATACCGCCGCCGGGACGATAATTCTCGGCAATCGGGTCCCAGGCGGTCTTTTTAAAATCATTGTCGGGAAGAATGTCCCGGAGTTTGTGCGCCTCCCGAAGAATCGTCTCGTCGTAGTCCAGACGTCCGACCGGCGGATAGATCGGGAGGTCATCCCAATCGAGGGTCAGCCTGACCGGTTGCCCCAGCTGATCGAAAAGATCGACCACGGCCACTTCCTTGAAATCATGATCGTCGCCGGCGATCCAAAATATCGGCACGACCGGAACCGACAACTTCTGTTCCAGACGCCGCGCCCATCGCACCGCCCCCAGCGCCTTCAGGAGAATCATATACGGACCGCCGAAGAGACAGGCCTGATGCGCTGTAAATACCGTCAGGCAATCGGGGCGGGAAAGCTTGTCGATGGCATCGTGCACCGTTTCCGGCGCTTTCCACAGGCGGTTCTGACGCGTAAGGATTTGCACGATCTCCGGCCGAGCGAAGGGGTGTCGAGCCGACGCTCCGGCCACGCCCTCGTCCGTCGGCGATCCGAAGAATGGCAACAGCCGTGCCGGATGATAGACATAATCCTGAAACAAGCGGGAAAAGCCCAGCTCTTCGGTGAAGGGAATGATGTCACGGGATATCATGGGTCAACCACATCGCGCGGTCATGGCTTGTCGTCCCCGACCGACACGTCCGACTGGGTCACCATCTTCCCCACCTCTTCGATCAATTGCTCGTCCTTGCTGATCTCGGAGATGGAGAACTTTTCTTTGAGCAGGAAACACATCGACAGGACGATAATGGGGAGCATATCGATGGCATAAAGCATGACCGAGAACAGCACGGCCACGGTCTTGTTCACCGCGAACAGATTGAGCCCGGCCACCACCGCCAGTTGAAACGACCCGAGGTTTCCCGGCGTCACCGGCACCATCAATGCCAGATAATTGATGATGATTATGATCACGGCGGCCCAGGCCGGCAACCCCAAATCGAACATCTTGAACAGAAAATAAATCGCGGCAACATGCATAAGCCACGACAGAAACGTATAGACGGCGGTGACCGTGATCTTGTCGGCGGATTTCATGATGGATATGCCGTCATTGAACGATCGCAGGAATTTGCGGAGTATCAGATACACGCGCGGCCAGCGCCGGCGGATACGGCTGTGCCCGAATCTCTCCAATGCTCCCTGGCAATGCAGGCTGGCGTAGAATATGGCGAAAAGGATAAGGGTGGCGACGGCGATGACATAGCTGATGGAACGATATCGGGCCGGAAACACGAAGACGGTCGAACTCAACAGCATCAGGATCAGCAGTCCCGCACCGTCCAGGGCCACCTCCAGAAAGATGGTGGAGAAGGCGTAGGTCTTGGAGAAATTCCCCTTCTTGGAAAAGAGAATGATCCGGCCGGCCTGGCCGGTCAGGGCCGGCAGCAGGACGCCGACCATTTGCGAGGTCGCGTATAGACACAGGGTGGGCCAGAACAGGACCCGGCGTACGCGGCTGACGATGGTTTTCCAGCGCAGGGTCTTAAAGACGGTCAGCAATGTCGTGCAGATCAGGGCGGGAACGAGATACCATACCTTTAACCCGCGGGCGATTTCCACGGTCCGCGGAATATCGAGGTCATAAAACAGGAATATCAATATGGCGACGGCGATCAACGCCCCCCAGAACCGCTTTTTCTTGAAAAGAGACGCCATACTATCCCGAAATAGCCCTCTCCGATTCTTTGGCCGTAACAGTAAAAAGTAGGCAAAATTCCAAGGGGTGTCAATCAAAAATGCCCGCGCGCGGGCATGCCGCGGGATCAGATTTCCGCCACCGCCGACTTGACGATCCAGCCTTTCAGGCGATTTTCGAAATCGACCAGATAATAGCCGGACTCCTCCCGTTCGATCGTAAACATCAGTCCGGCATGAGCGGTGAACTGATTCGTAAAATCATCGCCGGGGCCGTTTTTCACTTCCGTCTGTTGGTCCAGGACGACGCCGCTCCGGGTCAGGACGTCCCGGTCCAGCTTGACTCCGGCGAAAACGGCGGTGAGCACGAATAGCGACACCAACAACACGATAACCGGTTTCGGCAGGTAAAACCACCGATAGATATAATGCGCCAGGATGGCCGCCGCCGTCAACAGATACAGCAACGCCGCCATCCACGTGATTTCATTCAGGCTGAAAGTATCGAAGAAGCGATTGACATATTCGAGCAGGATGGTTTCCTCGGTGATTTCGATCTTGTCGATCGCGAACCGTCGGGCAAACGCCAGATTGGCCTGGATATCCTCATCCCGGGGATCGAGTTGCTTGGCCCGCGTGTAATACAAAATCGCCCGCCCCAATTGGCCGGTCCGGAAGCAGGCGTCACCGAGATTATAGTACAACTCCGACGAATGATACCCGGCATTGAGAATCCCCTGGTAGGCGGTGATCGCGTTGGCATAATCGCCGGTCGAGTAAAACGTATTCCCTTTTTCGAAATCGCCGTCGAAGGCGCCCCCGCGCACCGGGGATATCGCCGCCATCAGCATCAAAACCAGCACGATCATCATCCGACCCCGGCTCATAACGTCTCCTCCAGGCCGATGATGACATTGCGCACCTTTTCGAACAGCATCTCTTTGGTCACCTCCGCCCCCGCGCCGCCGGCGAACCGCCCGAAATCGGCCAACCGTACGACATTCAAGGTGTCTTCGCGGAGAGAGTCGGGCGCCGATGCTTCCTTCAGAAGTTCGTCTACACGGTCGGTGGTGAGACCTTGTGCCGATTGGTTGAACTTATCGGCGATATACTGCAACACCATGCCGGAGATCTCGGCATAGAAAGCGGCATCATCGTTGCCCGCCAAAAGTTCCGCCGCTTTCTTGAGACGCTTTTTGGCCACGGCGTTGGCGCGCCGCAGACGGGCATACCCGACATCCTCACTGAGTCTTCGCCGCCGCCGGACGTCGATCATTCCCCCGGCTATCGCCAGCAGGGGCAGCGTCAGGAAAGTGATGAAAAGCGGCGAGGTCAAAAGCACCCGCCCCTTGCGGTACAGATGCGTCCCGCCGGTCTTGATAAACCTGATGTCGGTCGCCTTGAGATCCAGCGTCTGTCCCGAAACCGGGTTATACGGTATCTCCGCCCCGGTGGTCAATTCTCCCTGACGGACCGACAGAGTCATCGGCGCTGTGTTCAGGCTCTGATACGCCCGTTTCGAGGGATCGAAATAGTTTAGCGTAATCGGCCCGATCGTCTGTCGTCCGGATTGGCGCGGGATTAGAACGTATTCGAATGATTTCACTCCGCCCATCTGGTTATCAAGATTGGAAATCTTAAAGTCGGAGGCCCCCTTCTCAACTCGGAATCCGTCCAGCACCGGCAGAGTGGGCTCGGGAATCGATTTGATATTCCCCTGGCCGGTGACCTTGACGCTCAGGTTGACCGCCTCGTTGACTTCCACGTCGTTCTTGTCGATTGCCGCCGAAATCTTGTAATCACCCACCCCGCCGGAAAATTCCGCCGGTTTCCCCTCCGCGGGCAACGGCCGCACGTCCACCGTCACCGGGCTGGAGGTCACCTCGACATTGGTTCCCTGCTGGAACATGTCGTCGAAAAGGCCGAACGCATCGCGGTTGCGGCGACGGCTTCGGTCCGGGACCGCGGCTGTTACCCGCGCCTCCCCGATCGTCAACTTCCCGGGAGCCGTGGGGAATAGCGCCGTGCGCACTTCCACCACGAAATAATCACGGCCGTCTATCGTCTGGTAATACTGCTTCTGCGGCGGAATATCGCTGGTCCAGAACCCGGGTGTCTGCGGCGGAACGTAATCCGGGTTGGACAGCAGCTTGATGGCTCGGAAAAACTTGACGCTGAGGGTCACTTGCTCGTCGACATATGGATTTCGCTTGTCAACCTCGGCCCGGAGAAACAGGTCCTTGGAGCTGACGCCGCTTTCCGCAGCGCCGCCTGGGATCGTCTGGCTCCCGGCAGATCCCTTGACCACCTCCAGCGACAATGTGTTCGACTCGTACCGCGTACCGTTGACCACGGCCGAGGCGGCGTATATCGGGAACGTACCCACCTGCTTGGGGGTCAGTATGTATGTATAATTTTGGGAATAACTGACCTGGCCGTTGATGATCTGGAGATTGGTGGAACTGCCCGCCGTCATGATATCGAACTGCGGCAATGGCGGCAACTTCGGTTCCGGCAATTGCTTCTGCCCGGCGGCGGAAATCGCCACCGTCAGGACAGCCGTCTCGTTCGACCCGATACGACTCCGATCAAGGGCCATCCGAATCGAAACATCGGTTTGCGCGACGGCCGGAGCCGCCGGAAGAATCGTCGCCAGCAACGCGGCGATCACCAGAGCCGAATATATCCTGCCGATACTCACCAGTCTTTACCTTGACCCGGACCTTGAACTTCTTTCTTTTTCTGATTCTTCTGGTTTTCGATATCCGAGTCCTTCAGGGCGTTCAGAATCCTCATCGCATCTTCTTTGGACATCTCATCCTTCTTGCCCTGTTGTTGCTGCTTTTGCTCATCCTGTTTTTTCTGCTGTTCATCCTGCTGTTCCGGTTTGGGTTGATTTTGGCCTTCCTGCTGCTTTTGCTTTTCTTCCGGCTGCTGCTGCTGCTGTTGTTGTTGTTGCTGCTGCTGCTGTTGCTGTTGTTGCTGCTGATTCTGGGGCTGCCGTTGCAATTGCTCCTTCAGCCGGTTTCGGGCCAACTCCAAATTGAACTTCGCGTCGAGATCATCCGGGTTGATTTCCAACGCCTTCTGATACGATTCGATCGCCCGTTGGTACTCCTCCTTGAGATAGTAATCGTTCCCGGTATTATAATAAACCTGGGCCTGAAGAGAACCATCGTTGCTATTGAGCGCCTTGGTATATTGCTCGGCCGCCTCCTCGTAATTGCCGTCGGCCTGCAGAGCATTGGCGTGATTGTAATAAATCTCCGGCGTCTCCGGCCGTTCCACCTGCGCCTGGTTGTAATAATCCAGCGCCGCCTTGTAGTCTTTCTTCTCGAAGGCCTTATTTCCCTTCTCATTCAGGGACACCGCCTGATCGGCCCAGGCTGGGGCGGTCGCAATGAATAACAGCGCCAGAAGCATGACCCGTTTCATACTTCCTCCGCCTTCGCTTTACGGACCCGCACCCGTTCGGGAACGAAAAACTCCCAGACAATGAATATCATCGCCGCCGCCAATGGCCACTGAAAACGGTCGTCGTACTGGAGCATCAATTTCCCTTCGAGCTCCTTTTTCTCCATGCCGGAAATATCGTCGTAGATTTTGTCCAGTTCCAGTTCCGAAGGCGTACAGCGGTAATACTTGCCGCCGGTGGCCAGCGCGATCTTCTGCAGGGTGGTTTCATCCATCTTGCTGACGACGACGTTTCCTTCCTCGTCTTTCTTGAAACCGACCCGCTCCCCCCGCATGTTATTAATCGGTATCGGTTCGCCGTCCGGACTGCCGATGCCGACTGTGTAGATACGGACGCCTTCCTTGCGGGCATCCTCCGCCGCGCCGATCGGGTCGGTCCCCTGGTCCTCGCCGTCGGTCAGGATGATCAACACTTTATGGGATCTCTCCTGCTGGATATACCCTTTGGTCGCCGCCCTGATGGCGTTCCCGACCGCCGTTCCCGGCGTCGGGACCAAATTGGCGTCGATAACATCCAGAAACATCCGAGCCGCGGAATAATCGAGAGTCAACGGGCACTGGATGAACGCCGACCCGGCGAACACGACCAACCCCACCCGGTCTCCCTTGAGCCGGTCCGGCGTAATCAGCGACTGGATTTCCTGTTTAGCCTTGGTCAACCGCGAAATCGGGCC
>JAQVRW010000329.1 GCA_028700875.1 Candidatus Zixiibacteriota bacterium
CCCCGTATTTGCGGGTGACGATGGTTGGAGGAAAACCAAGCGAGAATTTGTCGACTCGAATGCCGACCTTTTTGGCCACCAGAAAATGACCCAATTCATGGAAGAAAACCAGAATACCCAATACGAAAATGGCCGCCAGGGCTGTGATCATCGGCTACTCCCCGCCAGTTCTCGCGCCAAACGGCGCGTTTCCCGGTCGCAGTTCAGAATATCTTCAAGCTCCGGGTTATGCATGACAGTATGTTTAACTAATATCTCTTCAATAAGTTCCGTTATTCCGGGAAACGTTATCCGCCCGGAAAGGAACAACTCCACGGCGACCTCATTGGCCGCGTTCAATGCCGCCGGGGCGGTCCCCCCCGATTCCGCCGCCTGTCGAGCCAGACGTAAAGCCGGGAATTTGATCTCGTCCGGCTCATGGAATTCCAACGGTCCGACCTGGGTCAAATCGATCCGCCCGAAGTCGGACTCGACCCGTTCCGGCCAAAAAAGCGCGTAGGTGATCGGCAGGCGCATATCCGGAGTCGACATCTGGGCGATGATGGCGCTGTCGATATACTCCACCATGGAATGCACGATCGATTGGGGATGGATGACGATACGGACACGATCGGGAGGAAGCGAAAACAGCCAGACCGCCTCGATCAGTTCGAGCCCCTTGTTGATCATGGTCGCCGAATCGATGGTTATCTTGGGACCCATCTTCCAGGTGGGATGAGCCAGCGCCTCTTCGACCGTGATATCCTTGAACGTGGAAGCATCCCGCTGCCGGAACGGTCCGCCCGAGGCGGTCAACCAGAGGCGACAGACTTCTTCCTGCCGCCCGGCTTTTAAGCACTGCCAGATGGCGGAATGTTCGGAGTCCACAGGCAATATCCGGCCGTCCCCTTGCCGCATGAGATCGGCGAACAGCGGGCCGCCAACCACCAGCGACTCCTTGTTGGCCAACGCCAAAAACTTCCCTGCCCGGATGGCCGCCAGAGACGCGGTCAGCCCCACGGCGCCGACCAGGGCGTTGAGAACGATGTCGTTTTCACCGAGCCCGGCCGCCTGATCCATACCCTCCGGCCCGAAGGAAATCTCGAATTCGGGATACGGAACGCGGTCTTTCAAGGCCGCCAATTCCTGTTCGGACCGGACGATGACAAACTGCGGATGGAATTGTCCGATCTGTTCTAAAAGGAGATCGACATTCCGCCCGGCCCCCAGGGCAACGACTTCAAAACGGTCGGGATGGGCGGCGATGACATCCAACGCCGACTGCCCGATCGAACCGGTGGAACCGAGTATGGTGATACGCTTCATCATTTGGTATCTACGACCTGATGTCGAATCCGTTGCAATCTTTAACTTACTCCGTCTTATCTATTCGGCAAAGAAAAAAAACGCCCCGGCCGGATGACCGGGGCGAAACTTCAAGATGCTGACCTGCCGTCAGCGGCCATATCTATTCGGTGCCGCCGGTCTTAGCCGGACGTTCTTTCCCTTCTTCATAGACGCGGATCATCCGCACCGGGGTCACGGGTTTGTCGCCCGGGCCGGTCTTGACCGCGCCAATCTTGGTGACGACGTCCATCCCCTCGACCGTTTGACCAAAGATCGAGTACTTCCCATCCAGACTGGGCAGTTGTGCCAAGCAGATATAAAACTGGCTGGAAGCCGAATTGGGGTCGTTGGCGCGAGCCATGGACAGCGTACCGGGCATATGTTTCAAATTAGAGAATTCGGCGTTGACGTTCTTTCCGGAACCGCCGGTGCCGTCACCATTGGGGTCTCCCCCCTGAATGACGAATCCCTGGATGACCCGATGGAAGGCCAGGCCGTCATAGAATCCCTTGTTGGCTAAATCGAGAAAATTCTTGGCATGATTGGGCGCAACATCCGGAAACAGTTCGAGCACGATTTTGCCCATGTCGGTTTCCATGATCACTCTTGGACGCTTTGTTTCCACTTTGCTCTCCTTGCCCTTGCCGGTTTCCGCCTGCGAACATCCCATCAACGCCACGATGGCGAACATTGCAATCAATAGTCTTTTCATAGCCTGTCCTTCCGTCTGCCGGAGGAAATTCGGTTCCTCCCTGGTTGTTGTCATACTCGGGGTCGAATATAGACCCACCGGGCATTTTTGTCAACTATTTCAGATTTCCCGTCCGGATTCGCCATTTTGCCCACTGTCGTCGATCGGCCAGCAATTGCGTTCCCAAACGACCGGTTGTATATTCCCGTCTCATACCCACTTATAGAACCTGGGTAGACGAGGAAAGGCTGACAGGTGATTCATTTCCCAATCAGCGGCGTGGACACGTACTGGTGGCTGCCGATGGTGGTCGCCTTCGCGATTAGCTGCGTCACCTCGACAGGAGGGCTTTCGGGAGCGTTTCTGCTTCTGCCGTTTCAGGTCAGCGTCCTGGGATTCGTCTCCCCGGCGGTGACCCCGACCAATCTGCTGTTCAACATCGTGGCCATCCCCAGCGGCGTCTACCGGTACTATCGCGAGAAACGGATGGTCTGGTCGATAACGGCCATCACCATATTGGGGACTCTGCCGGGGCTGTTCGGCGGCATCTATATCCGTACCAAATACATGCCCAACCCCCGCCCGTTCAAACTTTTCGTCGGTCTGGTCTTGCTCTATATCGGCATACGTCTGATCAGCGATGTTCTCAAAAAGGCCCGGAAACCATCGGTCAAACCGGCTGGCCCGGAGAAATTCGAAGTGACCCCGCTGGCGTTCAACCTGAAATGGATCGGGTTTGAATTCAATGGCAAACCATATTATGTGAAAACCCTGCCGGTTTTCATGCTCAGCCTGGTGGTGGGAATCATCGGCGGCATTTACGGCATCGGTGGCGGGGCAATCATCTCGCCTTTCCTGGTGACCGTCTTCGGCCTGCCGGTCTATTCCGTCGCCGGGGCGGCCCTGTTCGGGACTTTTCTGACCTCGGTCGCCGGAGTCTTGGCCTATGCCGTCATCGCCCCTCTTTTTGCTTCGACCGGAACGGTCACTCAGCCGGACTGGATGCTGGGAATATTGTTCGGCATCGGCGGCGCGGCGGGCATGTACACCGGGGCGCGCTTGCAGCGTCATCTTCCGGCCCGCGTCATCAAGACCATTCTGTTTCTTATCATGTTTTTTATCGCCGGGCGGTACATCTGGGAATTCTTCCGGTAATCGATACATCAGATGACTGATTGCTTCACATGCCGGCGGTAAGGCGAAGACCACACCAAATTGCCCAACGTATTATTATGCAATGTATTAGGTGGCGCATCAGGGCCGCATGATCAATCCGACGGAACGAAATGACAGATGCGTTAAGTCAAATTGGCGCCCGGCATGCCATCCTGGTTTGCTTGAGGGTAGACGGGGGACGACTCCTGCCGTAATGTTCATCTGACGGTTTCACTCGTAATTCGTCATTTTTCACCCGACTAGGCGGGTAATCTCTATCCGGCAGAATCTCCAAATGGGATATAAAAACCGCTTGCCAGTACCGCATAAATCCATATATTTGAACAAAAATACTGAACGAGGTTGTTACATTTTTCACATATCTAGTCCTAATGAGGTGTCGTAGTGCCAGTCCATAAAGTATTTATTGTAGGAGCGGGAGTCATGGGCGCCGGGATCGGTGAAACCCTGGCCGCCACCGGAACGGAAGTTTTCCTCATCGATAAGAATACGGAGATGGCCGAACGGGGGATAAAGCGGATCTCTGAGAATATGGATAAGGAAATCGGGCGTTGGGGCCTCACCGCCTCGGAGAAGAAATCGATCCTATCCCGAATTCATCCCGTGGCCGACCTGTCGCCGGTAAAAGACGCCGAGATGGTCATCGAAACGATCCCCGACCGGCTGGACATGAAGCAGGAACTGTTCGCCGAATTGGATACGCTCTGTCCCCCGGAAACGGTCCTGGTCACCAATACATCGACGCTGTCGATTTCGGAAATCGCCTCCATGACCAAACGCCCGGACAAGGTCATCGGGCTCCATTTTCTCAACCCGGTCAATCGGATTCCGATCGTGGAGGTAGTCCGGG
>JAQVRW010000330.1 GCA_028700875.1 Candidatus Zixiibacteriota bacterium
AACCGACATTGGAGAGCGCGCGGATCAGCTTCAAATCGCTTAACTATCGATGCGCGGAACAGGAGATTGAGGACGTCCTGAAGATTTCCTCCCTGACCATCGAGGAAAAAGCCGACGCGCATATCCTGCTGGCGGCGGTCTATTTCGCCATGTTGAAAAACGACACGGAGAAGCGTGACCGGGTTATCGATCAATTCAAGGAGGCGTTCAAGGCCTATCGCGAATGGAAGGGTGAGCTGGATATCAGTTCCACCGAGTTTATCGACATGATGAAACAGGCCCAGGAACAGGTCGACAAGGAAGCCGCGGCGGCTCCACCCACGACGACTGCCCCGCCGGCGGTGACCGAAGCGCCGAAAGAGACGACCACGCCGGTCGTCACGGAACAGCCTAAAGACACGACCAAGACGATGGCCATAGCTCCCGCCGCTGAGGAAAAAGCGGCCGAAGGCAAAAGTAAACCGCTCTATACCAAATGGTGGGCGATCGTTTTGGGTGTCGGTTTGGTTGCCGGTGCGGTGGCTTTGGCCGGCGGCGGTGGTGGTGACAACGGCGGCGGTGGGACGGTTCTCGACACGTTGCCGAACTTCCCTGACCATCCATCCGGCAAGTGAAATCCGGTTGGGAATGGAATCACGACGGTGAAAAAGATGAATGAAAATAAACGTTCCGTGAAAGGAGCATGAGCATGTGTAAGAAGATTTTGTTCGCGGTCACGCTGGCGGCGGGGTTGATCGTGGCTCTAACGGCGATCGCCCTGGCCCAGGATACCGACGTCCCGACGGATAAGGGCGCATATAGCCCGATGGCGGCCCCCAATACGATCATGTACCAGGGACGGTTGACGACGGCCGCCGGGGCGCCGATCACCGATACGGTCACGGTCACCTTCGGCATCTATGCCAGCACTTCCGGTGGAACAGCCTTGTGGCAGGGAGCATGGCTCTTGCATCCGGATGCCAATGGCATCATTTCGCAGGAAATAGGGACGATCCCCGACACCGTGTTCACCGGCAGCCAGCGGTATCTGCAGATCACCGTGCGTAGCGATCCGGCCATGTCACCGCGGCAGACAATCACATCGGCGCCGTATTCCATGAGTACCCGGCCAACGGCCACGCAATCAACGTACGGTTTCCAGTTTGTCACCTATAAATCCACCAGTCCGTCGGCGCCGATTGCTTTTGGTTTTATTAGTTCTGATGGTTCGGTGATTTCAGGAACCGGGAATTTCACCGCCTCGTGGAACTCGGGTACCAAGCGTTACGAGATTACCATCACCAGCCAATCATATTTCTACAACACATATACCACGGTCATCACGCCGTCCGGTTCTCCGGAGCTATTTCAAACCGGCAGCGTGAGTGGGATGCTCCTCGTGTACGTCTATAGGTTATAGGTTGATCGGAACATCGACTGGAAACGAACGAAGGAGAACACATGATTATCCATATAAAAAGGGTCAGATGGCTTCCGCTGACGCTTTGTATGATGCTCACGGCCGGTCTTGTCTGGGGCCAGGCCGGAAGCACTAATTACAAGCTGACCGCGGGGTATGTCGTCGGCGGCGGCGGGTCATCGTCCTCCACTGCCTATAAGGCCGTCGGCAATATCCCGCTCACGGGCGCAGGATTGGCCACCTCGACCAACTATACGATGAACGGCGGAGTGATCGGCGCGATTTTCGGCGCTGCCCTGTCCGCTTCGTATGCCGGAGCGGCGATGGATACGGTACCGCTGGCGGCCCAGACGCTGAAAGTGGCGTATATCGGCGGGACCGGGACCGCCACCGGGAATTTCTATCACCGTAGCGGCGGGCAAAGCATCTATGTCTCCACTCCCATGGTCGCGGGGACCGGCGACACGTTGACCGCCGCCGTCGGGGCCGATATGTTGGGTGGCCTGCGCGGCATGGAGTACTATTTCAGAATCAACCGAGGGGACATGATCGCCTATGTCGGCTCGTCGGGGTCGCCCTATGTCTTTCGGACGCAGGTGACCGATGCCCAGGCGCAAAGCTCGGCGATGCCGGACGCACAATATCGCATCATCGGCCTGCCGGTGGTTCCTTCCAGCCCCACCCTGGCCAACGTTTTTATGGACAACCTCGGCTCGCCCGATCCGATCCAGTGGCGGCTGGGACGTTACCGCGCTGCCGGTGATTCGGTCGTTCCGTATCCCAATTCCGGCGACGTCATTCCCGGCCGTGGGTACTGGCTGATAGCCCGCGGTGCCAAGACCTTCGGCTCCGGCGGCACCAGTGTCCGTCCTAGCCGGCTGTACGACGGAATAAACTACTATGAGGTTGCGCTCGATTCCGGATGGAACCAGATAGCCAATCCGTTCCCGTTCAGTATCGCCTGGTCGGGAATCCGCTTCGACGACGGCGCCGTGGATCCCGGCCATCCGACCGATGTGCTCGACGACGCCGCCTATTCCTATACCGGCAGCGCCTACAGCACCGTCACCACGATCAACACCTGGAGCGGGGTGTTCATTCGGATAAAAAAGCCGGGCGTAAGCATTATGTATCCGTACGTCCAGGCAGGGGCCGGTGCTCCTCCGTTGAAGGACGCTATCGCTTCATCGTCGCCCGATGACTGGAATATCGAGTTGACTCTTATCGCCGGGGGGCTGGGCGATATGGCTAACCTGGCCGGTGTAAGAACGGGCGCATCGACCGGCGAAGATGAGTATGACTTTTCCGAACCACCTCCCGCTCCCGGCGGACCACGGCTGGCGTTTCGTCTGCCGGAGAACTGTCCCGACCTGAAACGGATCGATCTCCGGCCGCCATTCATCGACGGGGCCACTTGGGATCTGGTCATATCCGAATCCAACGGCCGGCAACTGCAGGTGGCCGGGATAACGAACATCCCGGATGGCATGCAGGCGCGGTTGGTGCTCGATGACGGCACGATGGTCGATCTGACGGAAGGGAAGGTTGTCGCGGTACCGGATAACGTCGAGACCGCCAAACTGGCGATCGGCACGGAGGAATACCTGGCCGGGAAAGCCACGCCTATCCCGACGCAGTATTTTCTCAGCCAGAACAGCCCCAATCCGTTCAACCCGACGACATCGATCCGGTTCGGCCTTCCGAAAGCGGGCAAGGTTCGGCTGGATGTCGTGAACATCCTAGGCCAGACGGTGAAGTCGCTGGTCAATCAGGACATGGCCGCGGGGTATCATGCAGTTGTCTGGAACGGCGATGATGCCGACGGCCACGGCGTCGCCAGCGGGATTTATTTCTATCGTCTACGAGCCGGCGATTTCACGCAGAGCCGCAAGATGGTATTGTTGAAATAGGTCAGTCGAAAACCGAGTGAGTAATTGAGTCATGACGGCGCGGATAAGGCTATCCGCGCCGTTTCTTATGGCGCCTATCGAACTCTTTTCCGGATAATCGATTACAATACTCCCCGGATGATAAAAAAAAACGGAGTTGTCTCCCGGCTCAATGGCGGCGGATGCTTCACTTTTCCCCCCCGATACCGATACAATAGAAAAATAGGCCTTGAGAAACATTCGGCAGGATGGACTACTATGCCCAAAATCGACCAACTCCTCGAAATCGTCACTTCCGCCAACGCCACCGATCTCCATTTGACAGCCGGGTCGGTTCCCGTAGTACGTATCAACGGCCGCCTGGAAAAAACCCGTCATCATCGGCTGACCAATGACGAAGTGAAGCAGTTGGTCTACGAGCTTCTGTCCGACGATCAGATTCGCCGTTTCGAAAAGGCCGGCGATCTGGACCTGGCCTACGGCATCGACGGTCTGGCCCGGTTCCGCCTGAATATCTTTCGCTCTCACGCGGGCGTCACGGCCGCGGTCAGGCTGATTCCGGCACAGGTGCTGGACCTGGCGGCGCTGGGCTTTCCCGAGGCGGTCAGCAAGCTGGCCGAAATCAAGTCGGGGCTGCTATTGGTGACCGGCCCGACCAACTCGGGCAAGACGACCACTTTGGCCGCCATGGTGGATCATATCAACACGAGTTTTTCGCGCCATATCATTACGCTAGAAGACCCGA
>JAQVRW010000331.1 GCA_028700875.1 Candidatus Zixiibacteriota bacterium
GTGGTTACAATGATTGGAGGGGAAATATCAGGACCTCGAAAGCAGCCTAGCGCGGAAAATTATTCCATTTATCCAGGGAATCAATTTCCTGCGTGTATTTGCGGTAGGCGTCCATCTGTTCGCGAACGAAACGGGCCTCGTCGGCCGCCGGTTCCAACGCCGAAAGCTCGAGCGTGAGCACGACCATATCCACACGGCGGTTTTTGGCCCGGTTCTCCGCACTGGTATTGGGAACGTACGGCCGGTAGGAAGCATACCCCAAAGCCGAAATCTTACCTGCTGGATACCCGTGACGTTCGATCAGATACCTGACCACTTCCGTTGCTCGGGCCGTGGACAGCTCCCAGTTGGACGGAAAGCGCGATGTGTTGATGGGCCGGTCATCGGTGTGCCCCTCGACCCGGACGTGATTGGGCATGGTGATCAGGTCTTTGGTCACCATGTCGAGGATTTCCTTGGCCCGGGGCTTCAGGTCGGCCCGGGCTTCATCGAACAACGCCGACTCCATGATATGGATGGTCAGGCCGCGTTCGTTCATGCTGGCCATGACCTCCTGGCCATATCCCCGCCGGGAGATATCCTGATTCAGGATGGTCTGCAACATCTTCAAGTCGCCGGTCTTCAGCAGGCCATGCCCTGTATTGAGACTGCTCACCTGATTAGGCCGCAGAGTCGACGGCCCTCCCTTGGGGATGCCGTGAAGCGCCTCGGAAACCTTGCCGAACTTCTTCGCGTCCATGACCGACATGGAATACATGACCACGAAGAAGGCCAACAGCAGCGTGATCAGGTCGGCATAGGTCAGCAGCCAGCGGTCCGGATTATCCTGCGGGACGTCGTCTTTTCGCCGTCGATGAGTCACTCGTTATTCCCGCCGCGACTTGGGTTCGATGTACGACATCAGTTTGGTGCGGATGATGCGGGGGTTGTCTCCCGACTGGATCGCGATGATCCCCTCGGAGATCAATTCCAGGTTGGCCACCTCTTGATCGTGCCGCAAGCGCAACTTGTCGCCGATCGGCAGGTAGCACATGTTGGCCATGCCGATTCCCCACAAAGTGGCAATAAACGCGCTGGCGATGGCGCCCGCCATATTCGATGCATCGGAGGTACTGGACAGCGCCCGGATCAATCCCAGCACCGTCCCGATAATCCCCAGCGTGGGCGAAAAGCCACCTAGGGCTTTAAATAGCGATATTCCGCTGCGATGACGCTCCGACATGTAACTGATTTCGGTGGACAGAATTTGACGGATCACAGTCGCTTCGGTGCCGTCGATGACCAATTGCAACGCTTTCTTGAAAAACGGGTCGTGGATTTTCTTCAGGTTCGATTCCAATCCCAGCACGCCCTCGCGGCGGGCCTTCTCCGCCAGCGCCACAACTCGGTCTATGGTGATGACCGGGTCCGCAGCCTTGGCGCTGAAGGCCACCCGGAGGAATTCGGGGATGCTCATAATGGTGCGGAACGAGGTGGTAATAGTCGCGGCGCCGATCGTCCCGCCGATGACCAGGATCATGGCCGGCAGTTGCGCCACGGCCCCGATATTGCCCCCTTCCAGAATGAAAGCGAGCACTATCGCGCCCACGCCCAATGTCATGCCGCCGATGGTTGCGAAATCCATACCGTTGTACCCAACCTAGTCCGATCGCTTTTCGATCAGTCAGGATATCGGCAGAAGTATAATAATTATACAGGGGTTAGCGGCAGTTTCGTGAAGGAAAGGCTATTCGCGGCGGGATGTGCAGGAATTGCGCACTCGGCGGGGACCGGTCAGCCTAACCGGTCCATTCGAAGGACCTTATGGCCTTGAAAATCGCCGGACACCCGGCGATCAGTCCTCCCCTTCGGCCAGGCCGTATTCGTGGAGCTTGTTGCGCAACGTCCGCGGATTGATCCCCAGAATCTCGGCCGCGCGGGTTCGATTACCGCTCTGCTCTTCCAGAGTCCGCACGATCAAAAGCTTTTCCGCGTCATGGACCGTCATCCCCACCCGGAAATCGTCCCCCGCATCCCCGATCTTGCCCAACACCAGCGACTGCGGGAAATCGGCAGTTGTCAAAACCTTGTTGCGCGAGATCACCACCGCCCGTTCGACAAAATTCTCCAGCTCCCGGACGTTTCCCGGCCAGTGGTAGCATTTGAACAGGCGCATGGTCGTGTCATCGACGCCGTTGATGACCTTGCCCGTTTCCGCGCAGTATTTCTTCATGAAATGATCGACCAGCAGCGGCAGATCATCCGGCCGTTCGCGCAATGGCGGCACCTCGACCGGAATGACGTTCAACCGAAAATACAGGTCTTCCCGGAACCGTCCTTCCGCAATCTCCTTTTTCAGGTTCCGGTTGGTGGTCGCGATAATCCGCACGTCCACCTGCATCGGCGTGCCCGACCCGACCCGCTCGAATTCCCGCTCCTGCAGCACCCGCAGCAGTTTCCCCTGAAGCGTCATGGGGATTTCGGATATCTCATCCAGAAGTAGCGTTCCCCCGTCGGCCATTTCGAACCGGCCCCGCGTCTGACGAATGGCCCCGGTGAACGCCCCCTTCTCGTGGCCGAACAACTCCGACTCCATCAACCCCTCGGGAAGCGCGGCGCAATTAAGCTTAATAAACGGGCCTTCGACCCGTTCCGAATGATAATGGATCGCCCGGGAGATCAATTCCTTGCCGGTGCCCGATTCACCGCTGATCAAAACCGTCGAGCGGCTCGGCGCAACATCCTTGATGAGCTGAAAGATGGTGATCATCTGCTTGCAGGTACCGACCAGCGTCTTGTACTTCTCGTTCACTTCCGCCCGAAGGCGGCGATTCTCGGAGCGAAGCGCCACATAATCATGGGCCCGGTTGACGACCAACTCGATCTCGTCCGGCGAAAACGGCTTCACTAGATAATCGAACGCCCCCAGCTTCATCGCCTCGACGGCATTTTGAACAGTGCCGAAAGCTGTGATCATGATGACCACCGTCTCCGGGCTGTTGGTCTTGACAAACCGCAATATGTCCATCCCCGATATCCGCTGCATCTTGATATCTGTCAGGACGATGTCGTACGACGTCTGTTCCAGCAGGCGCTTGGCGTCTTCACCCGAAAATACCGACGTGACCTCATGCCGGGTGCGCCGCAGCGTCTCCCCGATGAATTCGTTGACCAGCTTGTCGTCGTCCACGAGAAGAATATTCAGTTTCATTCCGCACCCACCTGATTATTGCCGCCGCCCGGCAAGACTATTCTGAAAGCCGCCCCGTTGTCCACTTCCGAAACCACGGTGATTTCGCCGCCGTGAGCCTGCACCGTTTTCCAGACCGTAGCCAACCCCAACCCGGAACCGTTGTGCTTGTGCTTGGTGGAAAAGAAAGGTTGGAATATTTTGTCGCGCACGTCCGGCGGAAGGCCCTGGCCAGTATCGGCCACCTCGACAAAGACCGCCGCTCCGGGATTGTCGGCCAAAGTCGCCGCCCCCCCCCGAATCGTTATCCGCCCCCCGTCGATCATGGCCTCCCGGCCGTTGCGAAGAAGGTTCAACAGCACCTGGCGCATGAGATGCGGATCACATGTCACCTCCAGATTCCGGTCGGCGACATCCACCGTTATCTCCACGTTGGAGGTCGTTTCTCCCTGATCCGCGCGTTCATAATCGACGCTTTCTTCGATCAACCGCATCAGCGGGATCGTCCGCAGGTTCAACTGCTCCCGGCGGGTATAATCCAGAAGAGCCGTCACCGTCAGGTTGAGCGTATTCACCCCGGTGATGATCTTGTCCGTCAGACGGACTTTGGCCTCATCGCCGGCCAGTTCCCGCTTCAGAAGCGCCGCGAATCCCCCGATTCCCCCCAGAGGATTGCGCACTTCATGGGCCACGGTGGCCGCCATCTCTCCCAACGCCGCCAGCGTCTTGACCCGGGAAATTTCCTCTTCCAGCTTCTTTGTCTTGGTCAGGTCGAAGAATATCTCCACCGCCCCCATCGGCCCTTCCTCCGGGTCATGAAGCAGCGCCGTCGATACCGAAACGGGGATATCTTCGCCCTTGTT
>JAQVRW010000024.1 GCA_028700875.1 Candidatus Zixiibacteriota bacterium
TCTTCTTCCGCCACATGAAGGAACTGATCGAACGCGGATACATCTACATCGCCCAGCCGCCGCTCTACCAGGTCCGCAAGGGGAAAAACGAGAAATACGCCTACTCCGACGATGAACGGGACCTGCTGGTCAGCCAGTTGGGGGGCGACGGCGTCGTGATTCAGCGTTACAAAGGTCTGGGCGAGATGAATCCGGAACAGCTCTGGCAAACGACCATGAATCCGGAAACCCGGACGCTGCTGCAGGTGACCATGGAAGACGCCAAGGAATGCGAGCATCTGTTTTCGCTTCTGATGGGGGACGAAATCGAACCCCGCCGGGCGTTTATCCAGCAGAATGCGACCTATGTCCGTAACCTGGATGTGTAAGATCGCCTAGTATGTCGGCACCGGACATGGCACAGGCATATCCGACAAAGCATCACTCGACTTCGATGGGGCGGCCTCACGGCCGTTCCCATCGAAGCGCGTATTTTATTCAATATCCCGGCAAACATACCCCGATGGTGACCGCCGGGAATCTTGGTCCGATCGAACCATTGACCCCCCGCCAAACCAGTCGCAGGAGTTGAGGATCCCCATGAAGGTCAAGATTTACCAGGGAGATATCACCAGGGCGGCCACCGACGCCATCGTCAACGCCGCCAACAATCATCTTTGGATGGGCGCTGGCGTCGCCGGAGCGATCAAGCGTCGCGGCGGGCAGATCATCGAGGACGAGGCGGTCGCCTTGGGACCGATCGAGGTCGGCGAAGCGGTCGCCACTACTGCCGGTGATTTGCCGCACACCTATGTTATCCATGCCGCCGGGATGGGACAGGATTTGAAAACCTCGGAAAATCTGGTTTATTTGAGCACGCTCAACAGCCTGAGGCTGGCGGAAAACCTGGGCCTGTCGTCGCTGGCCTTTCCCGCCATCGGCGCAGGTGTCGGCGGCCTGTCCATTACCGCTTGCGCGCAAGCCATGAAGAAAGCCCTGGAGGAATTTACCACTGAGGCCCAATTGATCCAGGAAGTGCATTTCGTTCTGTTCACGACCCGCGACCTGGAGGAATTCGATAAAGTTTTCGAGTGATGCCCCGCCCCCGCATAACAATAATCATACCTAAATGTCATTCTGAACGAAGCGAAGCGGAGTGAGGAATCTCATGTTTCCGGACCTGGTCAATATTTTGCCAACAAACGCCGCAGGATAGAGGCTGTTTCATCGGAGTTTTCCACCATCGGGAAATGACCCGCATTTCGCACCATCTCGACTTGCACCATCGCCCGAATCCAATCCGGCCAGTCAAGATTCTCTATGACCGCATCCCGGTCGGCCGGTCCCCGATCCCCATAAACGGCGGCAACCGGGATGACGACCTTTCGCAGCAACGCCTCATGGTTGGCCGTTCTAAGCTCCGCCCGCAACGCTTCCGAAAAATGCGGCAATTCCTCATTCAGCATTCGTTGAAGCCGCAACCGGATTTCCTCGGGGCACGATGGCGCGACGATATTCCGGAAGAACGGCGAAGGCGCGGCAAGATATGATTCCACCAGAATGACCTTTTGGGCCGCCGTGCGGCCCGATGACGCCATCAGAAGCGATATCAACCCGCCCATACTATGGCCGATCATCGCCCGACACGATGACAATTCATAGGGATATTCCGCGGCCAGCCAGCCCGCGAAATCATTCAGAATGGCAAAACCGGCCGTCATGCGATCCGGCCAATCCACCACCGTGATCTCATAGTCGCCTTCCAGACTCCGGCAAACATCGTCCCATATCCAACCTTGGCAGGCGAATCCCGGAAGCATCAGTATTCTCGCCACCTTCATCTCCTCCGCGTATGACGTCACCGGTAAACATAAGCGTCAGCGTCGCTTCTGTCACGGGAAATACGTGATTATTATCGTATGACGTTACGTCACGATGTCATTCTGAACGAAGCGAAGCGAAGTGAAGAATCTCACGGCGGCGATTGCTGGATAAACCCATATATCTCCGGCAAGCCCCAATCCCACACGACCGGCACCGAAAATATTACCAGATTCCAGCATGAATGAAATATGATAGTCGGATAAAGGGAACGGGTTTTTACATACAGAATGCAGTCCACGAACCCGCTCGCAAGGATAAAAGCCAGGGCGATTGGATAGTTGGGAAGGTGAAGAATCATAAATAGTAACGACGTAATCGTCAACGCCTTTCCGTACCCGTATCGTTGAAACAGCGCGGGAAAGAGCATTCCGAAAAGGGTTACCGATTCCCCAATTGGCGCGGAGATCGTCGCGATGACAAACGGCTGCCACAAGTATGACGCCGATTGAGCTATGTTCATATTTGCCAGGGCGGTATAGCATTCTTCCGAAACCGCCCAACGTGGGATTTTATCCAACGGCGCCCGTTCCAACGGAATAAAGGCGGTTATGGGGTCGGCCAGGCAATGAAGTTTCAACCATCCGAACAGGAAGATAATGATGGCCAGCAGCACCAAAGTCACGCCGGCGATCACGATAAGCGCATTCCAGGGGCTTCGTGACAACGGCCATCCCAGCCCCAGTTCGTTTTCCCCGTTGGAACAGAATCCATAATACAGGAGGATGCCCACGAGCATGGCTTCGGCATACGGCGCGGTGATCGGGGCAACTGTAAGGACGATATAGAAGATGCCCGCCGCGCAGGCGGTTTTCATCGAGAACCGCCACGGCAGGTTATACTCGTGCTTTAGTATATGACTCGTCTCTTCCATGCGGTGCCGCAGATATATCTGTTACCCGCGATATACAAATAAAACCAGCAAGATTGTCCCGGCCGCAAACGCGGCATTCCCCAGCCATAGCAACCGTACACCCCGAGGTTCCAGCCACCGGCCGGCGCGCCAGAACGGCGTCCACCAAACCGGTTCGGTTGCGGCTGACCGAGGGCCTTTCTGGATGCGATACCTGGCTCCCGATTCCCACAGATTCAGGGCGGCGATATAGAATACCCCCGCAGCGACAATGGCAGGCATCCTCATGGAGTGTCCTGCCGTTTCGAAGTTCTTCTGTGAAAATACTCTTCGATAAACCGGAATAACAAACCCAGAATAATGCCTAACGCTATGGCCCACGGCAATGCATCTATAAATGGTGCATCCAGCAACCCAGTCACCTGCAAAATGACAAGGATCACCACGCTCGTTATGACACCGTAAAGAATATTCTTGAAACCTCTCCCTGTCATCGGACCTCTCCTTTTATATCATTCGGCCGACCGGTCGGCGAAATCATCAGCTGGTCGTAGCGAATTTCACGGCAAACCAATACACGATTCCGAAGGCCACTCCGATAAGCAAGCCCCACCCAAGCGCGGTCATAAACGGCCGACTCCATAAATCCACTAGCGATCCGACCACCGCGACAGCCACTGCCGCGAAAACGCCGACCAACACGATCGGCAGGTTCCGTCGCAACAACAGCGGGCCTTTTTCGAACACGGCCGGAAATACCGTGCGCAGAACCAGATAGAAACCGGCCCCGATCAACGCTCCAACCAAAGCGGCCGTATAGGCCGACGGCTCGGAACCGGTTTGGATGATGTTTAGTTTCACAAACATCAGCGCCAGTCCGGCGGAAACAATAATCGTTAAGGCCATAATAGTTCCCGCATTCTTTTTCAATGGCCTATCCTTCTTCCCTGCGCGGGATCGAATCGTGTTGCTTAGGCCGTCGCTTTTTTGCGGTTCAACAATCGGCCGACCACGATGATCGCCAGGCCTCCCACCACGCCTATAGCCACCGACACGATGATCGGAGCATCATAGGCCAAGCCCATGGCAAAACCCATGATCACGCCGATTGAGGCAAAAGCCCAAAAGGTTTTCTTAGTCATCTTTGCTCTTGTCGCCACCGTTCCTCCTCCCAGTTAAGTCACTGCTCTATCCTGGCGGCAGGAATGGATTCTCGCCGCCTGCGGGACGGGCCAGACATCGTCTATTTCGGCCAGTACTGAATAACCTGCAAAACCAAGCCAAAGAGGAGGAGCACGGAACCCCACATAAACAGCCGGTATCCTTTTGGAGTGAAGTACTGTTTCATCATCCAGATCGGCAACCAGTATTTTGGATTCCACGATGGGAATGTCAGGTTTTTATCCGTGCGGTGCGGCAACGCCCTGATGGAAAGTACATAACTCGCAATTATGGCCGTAAGACTGACGATATCTAATACTATTGCCACGAAACGCCTCCCAAATACTCCCCGCGCGGGCAGGAACCCTATCCTGCCCGTTAAGACGGTCAACCTTCGGCGGCGGGAATCACTTCGCGCCGCCAGGCGAAGCATGGGTCAACAGTCAATAAAGCAATATCGGCCCCAATAAACCGCAACGGCAGCGACACCGATAAAGAGCAAGATGGTTCCAATTCGCTGAAAACAATACCCGGTCCGCGTCCACCAACTTCTTTTCCAACCAAAAAGCGAAAAAATGACTCCCCGATACCAACCGGGATGCTCAGCAGTCCGGTATCTTGTGGCCCAAAAGATGCATAACAGGCCAAGAACCGTTCCGAATGCTTGAACCCAAACCAATACTCTCATAGAAACCTCCTGTATTCTCGCTGAAAACGTCGCCAATAAACTCCGCAATTGCGCAGGCTGTTGCAATTCCGATTGCTGGAACACAAACAGCCCAACAGGGGATGCACCACCCCATAAGGCCTATACACGCTGTCGAAATCATACCCGCTAACCCGCAAATGCATCCGATTCCACAATGGCGAAACAATTGAGGTCCAAATTGACCTCCTATGAAATCAACGAAGGATTCCTGTGCCATAATCAATTCTGCCGTCTGCAAATCACTACCGTCGTTGAAGGTGACGCTGGCAATATATGTAGCCCACGCATTCACACGGCTGACAATGTCCAGTTCGTAAGCAGTCAGATTGCTCTTTTGCATAGTGCCGGCTACATATAGTTCGTTGTACAGAGCTTTGGCCGTTTCCAATTCGGCGCTGTCGGCAAACGCGACGGTACATGAATTTTCACGATCGGCCGCCTGCAGACGGATTCCAAAATTGGACTTGCACACGGCCATCGTAAATTGATCGTCCGGAGTCCATGAATTAAGGGTCGCCAAAGTATCCCCCTGGCCGACGACATCATACCCCGCCAGAGGAACCCCATCGATTCCGGTATAAATAATGCCTGTCAAAGAGTTATTGATTTTCAAGATGCGGTGTTTGGCCGCAGGCTCCGTCGGATTTACCACCGTCAACTCCACAACGACCGTGTCGAACATGAGGTAAGCATTCTCCACGGTCACTGAATCACCATTGGGGAGAACCGTGCTGAACATCGGCGTCGGTACGTCAGCCGGATCATCGATCGTTTCCCCCGGCGCATCCTTCAGGAATTCGTTGGATTGGCCACTCGCGATTTCAGCGGATGTGACCGGCGTCTTTTCATTACCGCATCCGACGGTAAGGTTCATCAACGACGCGATCAATATCACCACGATCGGTAAACGTTTCATGGCTGCCTCCTTACTACTAATATGATTCTCTTGTTTTGTCAACACTTAATTGAAACCCCGTCTGGGCGATTGATCAACCCAACGCAGATTTCCTCGGCGGGGAGCGGGAAGAGGGTTTTCCTGAGCTTGGCAATGGCGAATTTATTAGCATCATACCCTGCCTGACATTCTCTAAAATCTCCTGCCGGGTGGGGTGAAGGGTTGGCCCTTGTGGTGGGTCTGGTCACCCCGAACCCCGGCAGGTTTCAGACACGCGCTCGACGTGGAGAGGATCCCGGTGTCATTCTGAACGAAGCGAAGCGGAGTGAAGAATCTCATGGGCGTCAACAACTAGAGACCCTTCGCTTCGCTCAGAGTGACACGCCAAAATAGTCCATAGTCAGGGCGGGCCGAACATTTGCCCGGCTGGCCTGCCCGCACCCGCCCCGTATGACCGATGAGCGGTAGAACCCAATCGGTCGCATTACGCGCGAGGAAGGAGGTCTTTGGCGAGTTTGTTCACCCTGTTATCCCCTGCATTACGAAAACTGTTTGCCCGCAACTCCCGGCCCCCCGCCGACATATTCCCCTGCGTGGGGAGGAAGCCTTTCCTGCCCGGTACCGTAACTTTTGGCCCGTAACTCCCGACCCTCCATCATATCCGGCGTTATTGCGGGGCCGACCGGCTCCCATCGACCGATCGGCCCCATCCCCACCGGGGTAGTCCCCGTTGTATGTCCCCCGCCTGCAAACGATCACCCATGCGAAAGGAGGGTCGAGGAATGTATGGTCGGGAAGCGGTAATACAACTTTCGTGCCCAAACGGGAACGTAGGCCATAATATTTTGTAAGGCACTGGTATATATTATGATATGACTATATGGGAATGGAAAGAAGACGTGCGATGCGATATGATAAGCTGGGGTTTTTACGCAGGCGTTTTACGCACCTTTACGCATGTTGTCTTAACCGTATGTGTGATAATCTGTTGGTGCTGCGTAAAGAAATGTCGGTGTTGCGTAAATGCGTAAATCTATGATTTGACCATGCGGTCAAGACCGTACTTGGCTATCGGAGACCGAACCGTCCCCTCGCTTACCCTCAACCGACGGGCCACCTCGCGGCGGTTCCAGTTGGTCTCTTCCAACAACTGCATCAAATGGTCGCGATCGGCGTCGCATTCCGGCGGGGCCACCATCGCGGCCATGCGGCTCTAATCGCGCTCGCACACCAGCGCCAACCGCTCAATCTCCGCCTTCAACTCGCGAACATTCCCCGGCCAGTCATGCGCTGACAACGTCGTGGTCAGGCGCGTCAGGGGAGACCCATCGCCGTTGCCGGAAGTGTAATCCGGCTTGATCCCGCACGAAGTCACGAAATGCCGCACCAGCGCCGGGATATCTTCTTTCCGGTCATCCAGCGACGGCAACGTCAAATTCACCTGGTTCAACCGATGATACAAATCCGCCCGGAACCGGTTCTGACGCACCAGCTCCGCCAAATCCTGATTGGAGGCCGCGATCAGCCGGAAATCGACCGCGTGGTCGTCGGTGTCCCCCAAGGCCCGCACCCGACGATGTTCCAGCACATCCAGAAGCTTGGCCTGAAACTCCGGCGACGAATCGGCGATCTCGTTCAGATACAACGTCCCGCCTGCGGCCTGGTCGATCAAGCCGGCCTTGTCCCGATCCGCCCCCGTAAACGCCCCCTTGCGATAGCCGAATAACTCCGCCTCGACCATGCTGTCCGGAATGGCCGCGGTGTTGACCGCCATGAAACGGCCGCCTCGGCCGGAATGGTAATGGATATATTCGGAAAGCAAATCCTTGCCGGTCCCGGTCGGGCCGGTGAGCAGTATCGCCATGTCCGACTGGGCCACGTGACGCGCCAGCTCCACTATCTTGCGCATACCTGCGCTTTCGACGATGACGACCGGAGGCGGACCTGCCGCGCGAACTGGATGCGCCGGGGACGGCAATTTTTTCAGCGCCCGGTCAATCTTGGCCAGGTACGGCTCTACTTCTTCGCTTTCGAAATAGGCCCGCGCCAGGTACAACAACGCCTGCCGTTCGCCATTCTGATACACCCCCGACACGGCGGCCAGATACCTCGTGGTCGCCAATTCGTACCGCGACCCGATCATGGAGAAGATATCGATTGCCTTGGCAAACCCTTGCCGGGCCGCGCCGTGGTCACCGCGCACGATCTCCAATTGGGCATATACCCGGTCGCAGGCGGCGATTTCCACCCGTTCGCCGATTTTCTCGGCGACGACCAGTCCCTCGTCGGCATAGGTCCGCGCGGCGTCATATTTGCCTTGCCCGAAACAGGCATCGGCCAGCCGCCGTTTAATCTGCGATATCAGGGCCGATTCCGGCCCGATGCGCATGGATATTTCCAGCCCCTGTAAGAGGGCCTTCTCCGCCGCCGGATAATCCTCTTCCAGCAGGTGTATCCATCCCAGATTCTCGTAATAGATAGCCTGTTCGCGGATGTAGTCCTTGAGATACGGCACAGCCTTCTTGATCGTCAAATGGGCAACGGCAAAATTCCCCTGTAAAGCGTAAGGCAAGGCGAAATTCAAATAGTATGAACACTCACCAACATCATGGGTCAGATGCGCGCCGGCCAATGATTTATAAGCGGCAATGGCATCCTTGGCGTTGCCTATGGAGTAATAGAGGGATGCGATATTCGTGGCAACTATAGAAGCGTTCTTAATTTCGCCAAGGTTGGAGTGGATTTCTTTGGCTTGCCTAAGCTGGCGAATTGCTGTTTCCATTTCACCTAGGTGAAAGGAGAGAAAACCGAGTCGATTCAAAGCCCGAGCTTGCTCCTGAAAAAGATCGCAGCGTTTGAAATGGACATAGGCTTCAAGCAGCACTTCCCGTGCCTCAGAGAATGAACCGCGTGCCGTCAAGAGCCACCCGTGGAGAAATTTGCAGCGTGCATATCGGGCAGTGTCCGGGCTATATTTATAGAAGGTCATTGCACGTTGCAACAAGTCATCGATTTCATATTCATTACAAAATAATGCGGCCTCGGCTTTTAGTAGGCAAAGATATGCTCCTTCCTTATCCGAAAGGCCTGCATCTGAAAGTTTAACGAGTCGGCTATGTGCTTCAACGGATCGCCTTTCGTGCAGGAGGCGTTCTACCACCTTTAGTTGCTGGGACATTTTTCTATTCATGGCTTGTGGGCGCCTTGATTGTCTTTATGCCCGCTGAAGAAATCCCTTAAACTATTCGCGAAATTATGCCAGAACCCTATCGTCCGAAAATGTTGTTCATCCTGATTCCGTAATTTGCGGGTATCGGTTGTACCATTATCGTTCGGACATTGGATTTTTCGCACCTGTGATGTGTCGCCCCAGGAGGTTTCACTATTGGTGTAAGGTGTCGGAGGCGGTTTGGTGGTGTCGTACAACCCTGCGCGCGTCGGGACCGCCAACAAGGCCAGACAAAACACCCCCAACAAAAGCGATAGCGTTAACCGCTTCATAACCCAACCTCCTTCGCTCGCGGGGCAACTATGCCGGGCTTCCCGCCAGCGCGTATGCGTCATACGGCGTTCCGCACGACGGCAGTTCATCCCGGATACGGTCATCTTTCGCCTTCGCCTGCTACGCAGGCTAACCCAAAGGCAAACAGACCCGTCCCGGATCGCTGGTTACTTAAATTTTCGTTTTCCTGGTGAGTGTCGCTTACGGCGCGTCGCCACTCCTCTTCCTCACCTTTCGCACCCGTATTTTACCAAATCCTATCGATTCTGTCAAGTCAAAAATGAATTGGGATTTTAAACTTGGATGGATGTGCTCAAACCGTTGCGGGCGGTGATCCCCCGGCGGGTATGGCGCCATCATCGCCAAATCATTATGCCATTTGACGATAACGAGAATTGTCCTTAATGCTGCATTACCGAACGGTACTATTGCCCACCATGATTCCGAAGGAGGTCCGCCAATGAAGAGGCTTTTCGGTTTTCTGCCATCATGACCGGTGTCCAACCGTCATTCCGTTTTGCATTTACATCCGCTCCATTAGCCAAGAGCAGGCGTACCATTTCAAGGTCGTCTTCGGCGACAGCCATATGCAGCGGAGTCCAACCGGACTGCGAACGGCTATTGACATCGGCCCCGTGTTCGATCAGGCAGGCCGCGACATCCGGGTGTCTCCCCAGAGCGGCATTATGTAAGGGCGTACAACCCGTTCGAGATTGCGCGTCCACATAGGCTTGATATGCCAGCAGCAGCCTGACGACAGGCAGATTGCCATCAAGGGCGGCGTAATGTAAAGGCGTCCAACCATCCATCTGGCGGATGTTGACCATCGCACCCTGCCGGAGCAGAAACCGAGCCAATTCCCCATGCCCCTCAGATACCGCCAGAAACAAGGGCGTCATCCCCATTTCGTTCCGGGGATCGACAATTGCGCCGCGTTCCACGAGCAATGCCGCCACGGGAAACCGCCCCATGTAGGCGGCCAGGTGTAAGGGCGTCCATCTATCTTTTTGGGCGGCCTCAATATCGGCGCCCGCGTCCATGAGTTTTCGCGCCACCTCCAGATGGCCCTCGCTGGCGGCATATGATAGCGGCGTCCAACCGGCCTTCGTCCGGGCGTCCACTTTGGCGCCAAACGCCAAAAGAATATGGACGACGGAAATATGTCCGTTTTCGGCCGCCAAGTGAAGGGGGGTGGACCCCAAAGCGGTCTTGGTATCGGCCAAAGCTCCTTCGGTCAGGAGAAACATAACCATACCGCTATCGCCCCGTGCGGCGGCGATATGCAACGGAGCCCGTCCCTCGGGGGATTTCTGGTCCAATCGTTCACCGGTGGCCAGGAGCAATTTCGCCAACTCTTGATCACCGGTTACGACAGCTTCCTCCAGCGGCCTGGATACGGGCTCCAACGGATTTCCTTTGCCGTCAACCTCTATGATATTCACCCTCCAATTGAATCCCGAAAGAATCATGTCCTCCGCCCGTGGCGTCCATATCGGTTGACAATCGGGAGTCGAGGCGATTTGGCCCGGAGGCCGGCGCGGTATTATCAGATCCGGCAAATCCGGGTGCCAAATTCGGGACAATGGCTTCTGGACCAACTTCACCATCACTTCATAGGAATGGCCGACCTCAAAATCACCTACAATTTGCAGTGCGGAATCCGAAACCATGTCGATGGCGACATTTGTGGTTGACGAAATGCTGTTGCAGGTACTGTCCGACGTGAGATAAAAGTACGGCGGATTCGTATGGGTATAATATCCGTAATAACCGACAGAAAGCGTGCAAAGGCCAACCGGGACAGCTATCCATTTTCCCGGCTGAAAGCGGAGCTCGTATCCTTTCTTTCCCCAATCGGTATTCCGAATCGTGGGATCTTCCCGGATGGAATCACCGTTTATGGTCAGGATAAATGCCCGTTCACCGCCGCGAATACGAGCGCAGCCCTGTATGGGGCCGTCGTTGCATATAGAAATTTCGTTTGACGGCCAACAGCCACAGAATGCCACCGCCACAATAATGATGGCGATAATTGTGTAATTGACGTTCTTTGCACCCATGAATAACATACTAATGTCCATGCATGCCCAGCATATTCTTATATGAAATAGCGCAATCCAGACATGGTCATGCCTCGACAATGGGAACGCGGCATCTGAACGCACTTTAATGCACTATTCTACTCGTCTATTGCCAATTGTCAATAGCCGAAATAGTATTGTTTTTGCGCCAAGTAAACCAAAAGCGCAATGGATGGGTGCAAAAACAGCCAATAGGGATCAAGACCCCACCACCACGGAGCGCCATCCGGTCCATAGCTCAGCTTCCTTTCGTTGAGTTCACAAAAACCGATTTTATCCATGTCATCACCTCCTTTCACTGTAATGATGCCGCGTTCCCCTTAAGCACTACCATGCTTTATGTTCCGTACTTTATGTCGCACAAGCGCATAGGCCGATCCTCCGCGAGATTAATGCCAGCAGGAGTATGATTGCAGTGATGACAGCGACATTGAAAATCAGTGACGAGATACCATAGGCCGCCAGCAAAATGTCCCGCCGGGATAGGTTTCGTAGCCCAGTGATGTGAGTCCATATGCCGGGTTGCGCTATATACTCTATATCTGCTTTTCGAAGATGCGGTTCGTCCAGGAGATCGCATAAAATACGGTAACCATCATATTGCGAAAATGGCATTATGTTGATTGCCATTGCTGCCAGATTAATCAGGAATAGCAATTTGGCTGCGTATGAGACCTCTGAATTAGAAAGGGCCAATATCAATATCGACGATAATCCCATGAGGAACCCATTTGCCATGATGCCGGCCGCGGCGACGATCATCCTTTTCCCTTGAGGTAACATCCAACAATCGGTCGTATCCACATATGGCGCTGGGAATCCCAAGAATAGCCTTATTCCGATCGCGGGGACGTAACGGCGATAATGCTTGCAGGCGATGCAATGGCCGGCCTCATGAAATAACATTGAAACCAGCATGAAGGGTAGACAGAGGGCAAAATATGTGCGCGTCACATTTTCTGGTGGTTGGCCAATAGGCGTGGCCAGGATAGACAATATGGAGTGTGTCGGTGCAAACACCAGTCCGAAGCTGATTATGGATAAAACTGCTACCTGTCCTATCTGGTTGCGTAGCAGCCAACCAATAAGAGAATATATCCTTTGCGCAATGTGGTCGCTATTTTTCAGTGAAAACGAAATTCCCAGAATTCGCCGCGTGATACAAATGATCTTTATTACAATCCGCGGCCACGGTTTCGTCTCAAATGGTTGGTTTTGTGTTATCCCTTCATTCGTATCCCACTCAATAAGCCCAGTATCGAGTAAGAGATTGAGGAATTGGCGAAGTGTCTGTTCATTTGGAACATTTTGTGATTTGAAAATGTCCTTACATAGACTTTGGGGAGGAGTGATCCCATCCATAGACAAAAAAAGTCGGTAATACGGCTCACTCAGTCTTATATAGCGATCACGCTTTAGATTTCTAATCACGTAATAGAAAGTATTGGCATCAAGTGGATGCCGCGCGGTTTCGCTTATAAGCAACCGCTTAGGCGGTTTTCCGTCGATTTTGGCGATGGCTATTTCTTCAGGCTTTATGCGATCATTCATCTATTGCCCTCCTATGATCCTCTTGATTTGTGCGGCAACCGAAAGAACGGGGCGGTCGACGCCGGGGTGGCACGACTGCACCCGCCCCTTGCGGGCACCGGGCAGCGAAGCCCATGCAACCATATCACCAACGTGAAAAGAGAATCTTTGTCTCTTCACTTGCGCCCGCACCTATAGACCTTGCACAAAGACAAGTTTTGTGCCCGCAACAATCCCGGGCCACCCTCGCATACCCGCGATTACTTCCGGGGCCGTTCAGTTCCCAAGCACCGACCGGCCCCGTCCCAATAAGGAGGCAACCGTCTACATTCTTCCGCGGGTCCGTCAAGTTTGCGAAAGGTGGTTGAGAAGCCCGCAACGATGAAGGCGTAATACAACTTTTGTGCCCAAAAGAGCTCCCATGCGATAATATTTTGTAAGGTAGTGGTATATATTAGGATAGGATTATGTGATGCATGATGACAATTGGTGCTTCAAAACGTCATTTGAGGAGTCATTTACGAATCAATTTACGAATTTCGTAAATGGTATAATAAGGCGCATGCGCCGCATGCAGTTAGCCGCTCGTAAATAAAAGTCGTAATTCGTAGATTCGTAGAAATGAAATTTTGCCGCGCGGTCGGGAACCCCTTCCCGACCGTTACTTATCACGGGCGTCAGGAAAAGGTTCCTGACGCCGCAGGAAAATACGCCCTCCACTTCCGGTGACTGGGGGAGTTTCTAGACCACAAACGACCCAACATGAATGGTGGGCCACCGGCTGAGCGAGCAGTGACCGTCACATCAGGTCGGATTGTGACGGTCATTGTGTAGTGCGTTTCTACGAATAGGCGGTCAAAGACAGTGTATCACGACGGCAGCGAGGCCACAGGTCACTCCTACTATGAAGAACGCGAGTCCTATGAGATGGAGCCGGAACCCGCCCCTCAGCCAGAGATCTCTCTTGCCGGCAAGACCGAAAGGCCACAAGGGATTGAAACCTGATCGTGACCAAGGTTTGTCGAGCCACAGGGCGGCGATGCCATTCGTGCGGCGACGATAACCTAACAATATCAAAACAATGCCCGCGCTCAATGTGATAACCTGCACAACTCGGAGATATACCATTTCTCATTTCCTAGTCGAAGATGGCACCTAAAATCCCCGCAAGGCCACACGCCAATGATACGCCTGCCGCGGGAACGCAAACTACAGTCCACGGACCGGGTGGGAAGAAACACGACACACTGACCACGGCAGCTATATCTCCAATAATTCCACAACCCGCAAGCGTCGGCGCGACGATCACTTCTCCGTCGAGAATATGACGACGAAGGAATCCGTTGTCAAGCATTAATTGTTCCGTGACGTCCGCATCCATGTTGTCCCTAAGGCTTGCGCCATCGCCAAGAAATTCCATCATCGAGGTATAGCGCTGGAGCAACTGCTCCTCATACGCTGAAAGCTCACGAGTTGGCGATTGGCTAAATTCCGTGAATAGGCTAACTGCCAAATCGACTTCTTCGTAGCTGGCGAATTCAATGGCATGCGTATTGCCATTGAGACTGAGATCAAGAGCTACCCCTGGCCCGTTTCTCGTATAAATGACTTCGATACGATCTTGAGATGTCCACACTGCCTGAAGTACCTGATTTTCGCTCTGAAGAGAAAAATCGTACCCGAAAATCGGTTGTCCTTCTTGATCGTATAACACGACGCCCAGCATGGTCAGGGGAATCGCCAAATGCCGTTCAACCGGATCATTCCCATCATGCCAGTACCGGAAGTGAACTATGCTGCTGTCTGTGCGTCGCTCAATCGATAGGATTTCGACAGTGGCCCCGTTTGGCAGTGTGCTAGTGTACACAGGTGCAACTTGGGGATATCCGGTAGGCAGTTCGTCTTGACAAAGTCCGGCGTTCACATCCGTAGTCACGACATTGGTTCCGCCAATGCCGATTGGGCTAGTCTTTTCTGAGCAACCGCCCGTCAAACTCGCGAGCAAAGCCGCCATGAGTATTGCACATAACTTGCGCATAACTCTCTCCTTTTTTCAAAGTGATGAAATTCATACAGCTCTGAGGTTTTGGAAATCCAGTTTACTATCTTTGATGGTAGATCACCCAGGGAGGCGCACGACTCGCACTAACGGCAAGAGGCGTCGCAACAACCATAAACTGCTTGTATGACTTCTTCATTCTTTTTCCACCGGGGCAGACCGGTGGCCCGCCCCGACTCGTTACGAGCAATGGTGTCCAGGTGCCCGTCAACTCCATCTCCTTTACCCTTTTGTTCCGGGGCCGACCGGCTCCCCACGAACCGGTCAGCCCCGACTTACGGAAAGGAGGATATCCCGTGACCGTCGTCCCCACAGTCACACGATCTATGCGAAAGGTGAAAAGTCCCGGTGCTCGCAACCGAAAAACGTGCATACAAGCGGCGTGCCGAAACGAGGCCGCAAGCGATAATGTTTTGTAAGGCACTGGTATATATTATGATATGACTATCCGATGCCCGGCGGCAATCCCGATTGCGAACGTCATGCGAGGGATGATTTACGAGTTGATTTACGAATTTCGTAAATGGTATAATAAGGCGCTTGCGCCGCATGCGGTTAGCCACTCGTAAATAAAAGTCAGAATTCGTAGATTCGTAGAAATGAAATATCCCCGCCCCGGCAATCGCATGCGACCGTCAAAAAGGCGCGACCGGGGCGCCTAATGCCGGGGTCAACAGCCCTCCCCGGAAAGGGCCAAAAACGGCTTGACCGGCCAACACGGGGTCGCTATATTCCACCCCTTGAAGCGCAGGTTAAGGTATTTATAGGACTAATTTTGCATCAAAGCCGACGACAGTTCTACGAGGAAACCTCCACTCATCTGGGCGTCTACTGCCTGAAACTGGGCCTGACCCCCAACTTCCTGACCGGGGTGTCGCTTCTCTGCGCCCTCGCCTCCGGACTTCTCTTCTGGCAAAAGTATCTGATCTGGGGTCTGGTCTTCATGCTGCTGAACTCCCTGACAGACATGCTTGATGGCGCTACCGCCCGCGCGGGCAAAATGGGCACGGTCTTTGGCGGCATCCTCGATCATGTCTCCGACCGGTACGGGGAATTCTTCATCCTGGCCGGCATCGGCCTTTCCGGTCTGGCTCACCATGGCTGGGCGCTTTTCGCGCTCTTCGGCATGCTGATCGCCTCCTACACCAGGGCGGCCGCCGAATCGATCGGCAACCTTCCTTCCTGCGCCGTCGGCATCATGGGCCGGCTGGAAAAATTCATCATCATCGTCGCCGGTGTGCTTCTGGAATACTTTATCCCCCATCACAATTTTCTGGATTACTGCCTCATCGCCGTCGGGGCGGCGTCGATCATCACTTCCATCCAGCGGCTGGTGTATGCCGCGCGGGAACTGAAAAAAAGACAATAGCATGATTATCGCTCTGGGAAACCCGGTTTACGATTACATCGAAACCAAAAAGATAAAAA
>JAQVRW010000332.1 GCA_028700875.1 Candidatus Zixiibacteriota bacterium
CACCATCTGGTGGTGATCGCCAAGCATCATTATCCGCCGGGGCTGTACCGTCCGCCTTCGGGCGCGGTCAAGCCGGGTGAATCGCTGATCGACGGCGCCCTGCGGGAGGCCTATGAGGAAACCGGCTGCAAGATCGAACTGACCAAATACATCCTGCAGGTCAATGCCGTCTTCACCGACGGGTTCCGCGAAATTCCCTGGCGGTCGCACATCTTCACGGCGCAATACAAATGCGGCGACCTGATGCCGATCGACACGCATGAGATCCGCGAGGTGGCGCTGGCGACCATCGACGATTTCGCCCGTTTCAAAGAAATCATCAAGAACGACATGGTCTCCGGCGGCCTCAATTACCGCGCCCGTCTCCACGACGAAGTCCTGCGGCTGCTGTAACGGATGATCGTTCTCTGCCGGCCGGGATGTCAACATTATTGCCCGCATACGTTGCGACACTCACCGTCATGGGTGGTGGCGGTTCTCTGGGTGATATTTTCGTTCCGGCGAGAGGAACCATGGGTCGCGGTCAATTGAAGGACAGCCGGTCCGCGTATATTATGAATCAAGGAGGTAATCAGTCATGAAAAAGAATATCGGCGCTGCGGACCGCGTCATCAGAATTATCCTCGGGCTGTTTATCCTGTCCCTGATGTTCTGGGGACCGAAATCGCTCTGGGGCCTTCTGGGATTGTTGCCGCTTCTCACCGCCGTGATCTCATGGTGCCCGGCGTATGTGCCCTTTGGAATCACGACCTGCAAACGGAAACAGGCCGAAGGACAGGGCTGAGGCATAGCGGCATCAGACCAGCTTGGAAGTCAACACATCGTGCAGATGAATGATGCCCACCGGGCGGTGGTCTTTGTCGACTGCCACCAGTACGGTGATCTTGTACTTCTCACACAGCGCCAGGACCTCATCGAGGATGGCATCGGGGTTGATCGTGCGGGCGTTGCGGGTCATCACGTCGCCGATTCGGCGTTCGTAAAACTGTTCCCCCCGTTCCGATAATCGCCGCAAGTCGCCGTCGGTGAAAACCCCCAGCATCCGACCGGAGCCATCCACAACGACCGCTGTCCCCAGCCGCCCGCGCGACATGGTGATGAGCGTATCCAGGACCGTGGTCGATTCCGAAACGATCGGGACCTTGTCGCCGGTGTGCATGACATCCGATACCCGCACCAGAAGACGCCGTCCCAAGGCCCCGCCGGGATGTAATTTGGCGAAATCCTCCGTCGAAAACCCCCGCATCCGCAGCAGCGCCACCGCCAGCGCATCACCCATAACCAGCGCGGCGGTGGACGAGGAGGTCGGGACCAGATTGTTGGGACAGGCCTCGGCCTTGACCGAGCAATCGATGACGATATCGGACCGTTCGGCCAGCGGGGAATCGATTTCGCCGGTCAAAAGAATAATCTGCAAGCCCAGGCGCTTGAAGGCCGGGATCAATTGATGCAGTTCCGAGGTGTCGCCCGATTTGGAGATGGCTAGGACGATGTCGTTTTCGGTGACGATTCCCAGATCGCCGTGGAACGCCTCGGTCGGATGCAGAAACAGCGAGGGGGTGCCGGTAGAGGCGAAGGTGGCGGCGATTTTCCGTCCCACCAGGCCCGATTTGCCGATGCCGGTGACAATCACCCGGCCGGAGGTGGTCAGTATCGCCCGGACCGCTTTCTCGAAATTCTCATCGAGCCGGTCCAGAAGCCCGGCGACCGCCTCGGCTTCTTTCTTGATTACATCTCTGGCGGATTCCAGTATCATCGCTTTAGAAAATCGGCCGGTTGCAGCCCTCTCCCCTTGAAGTATAGTTCCAATACCTCGCGTACCGCACCATGGCCGCCTTTCTTGACGGTCACATAGTCGACCATCGCCTTCAATTCGTCATACGCATCGTTGACGCAAATTTTCAATCCCACTTCGTGCATAAGCGGGATATCCATGATGTCGTTGCCGATAAACGCCGCCTCGGCCATCGTGAAACCGAGGTTATTGGCGGCGACGTAATCAGCCACCAATGTTGCTTTGTTGCCTCGTTCCTGGATGACGTGTTTCACCATGAGGTCGTTCATCCGGGTGGTGGTGGCCGGCGAGTGACGATTGGACATGATGATGATTTCCAATCCGGCGCGTATCGCCAGCACCATGGTCAGCCCGTCGCCAATATGGAACTTCTTCAACTCGAACCCATCGCTGCCGACGTACAGATGATCGTCGGTCAAGACGCCGTCGACGTCGAGTACGAGGGCTTTGATATCGGCCAGTCGTTTGGCCAGGGCGGACTTGGTCAGATAGCTTTTTCGCCGTATGGGCATATTGTCAGCGTCTCACAATCCTCAGTACCGCGTCCAGTAACGCGGGCATTTCCTTCAACGGGATCTGACTGGCGGCATCGGATTTGGCTCGCGCCGGGGCCGGATGAGTCTCCACGAACAGGCCGTCGATTCCCACGGCCGCCGCCGCCTGAGCCAGCGGGATGATATATTCCCGGTCGCCGCCAGAGCTGTTGCCCAGGCCTCCGGGACGCTGGACCGAATGGGTGGCGTCGAACACCACCGGAAAGCCGAACCGTTTCATAATTACCAGCGACCGGAAATCGACAATCAGGTTGTTATATCCGAATGAGGTTCCCCGTTCAGTGAGCATCACCCGGTTGCGGTTGAGTATCGCCGCCTTGGTGGCCGCATCCTTCATGTTTTCCGGGGCCATGAATTGCCCCTTTTTGATATTGACCCATTTGCCCGTAGCGGCCGCCGCCTGAATCAGAAGGGTCTGACGGCACAGAAAAGCTGGAATCTGCAAAATATCGATATCGCCGATCAGGGGGATGTCGCTGGTTTCATGAATATCGGTCAGAAGCGGCAATTCCAGGTCGCGTTTGATCTTGGCCATAATGTCCAGCGCCGCCTGGTCGCCGATGGAGGAAAACGATTCCCCCGACAACCGGTTGGCCTTGCGAAACGAGGACTTATAGACCAACGGCAGTTGGTATTCCCCGCAAAGCTTCTTGAGGTAGCGGGCCGTTTCGAGGCTGGTGGCCTCGTCCTCGACGACGCAGTTGCCGGCAATCAGGAAGAACCGTTTCCCGATCCCGACTTGATCGACAAGTTCACTCATCGCCCGGAATATAACGGTCAGTATTCCAAGGAGCAAGGACAATGCGATTGTATTGCCCCACAATGTATTAGCGCTTTATGATTGCCTTAGCGTCAAAAATATCGCTCTCATACTGCAATGTCTTTGGATTTTATTCGCAGGATACTATGGCGGCAATTCCTATAATCGCATTGGCAAAACCGCTTATTGACACAATACGCGTATTTCTTAGCATGTTTTGCATCCTCCTAATAATGTGGGCAGTTGAAACATTTATCGCGGAAAAGATTCGCAATCTTAAAATGACAATCAGGAATATCGATTATTTGCTCTCATATCTTGGCGGTGAAACACCAAACTCTGGTATTTCTAACCCGGCAACTATGTGGGAGGTCAAAGACCACCTTAATAGGTTGGCCTCCCAGCTCCCTGAAGAAGCCAGTGTGATTCCGTTTTACCGAGTATGGGCAAAATTCGGGATAATTCCACCGGCTGATGGATTGAACGTCGTTGCCGACAAACTAAAAGTTATCCCTGATACTATAATGGGAAATTCTGACGAAACTGTGATTAATAACTTCATCCAACAGAACGCCAAATCAGTGGACGAAATTAGAAAGCTCTTGGGCATTGCACATCACCGCTGAATTCATTTGCCATTGGCATATTCCACTGTCTATGGAGGAATGGGCCGCAAAACGCCCCTGAATCTTCACCCCAAATTAATCAGAATAAATTCGGATTTTTCCTCGGCCAAAAATATCAGCGGACCTTTCTCGCTGATCCCAGCGCCGTCGCCGGCGGCCAGTCGGGTGCCGTTGATATCAACCGCCCCATGCGCCACCTGTACCCAGGCATGCCGGTCGCGAGGAAGGAAATATTCCAGTTTTTTCCCTTTGTCCAAAATCGACGCGGGCAAGAGGACATCCTGGTTC
>JAQVRW010000333.1 GCA_028700875.1 Candidatus Zixiibacteriota bacterium
CACCGGTCTTATTATGATTACTCTTTCTTTATATAAAAGAAAGTAATAGGAATATTGTGTGTGAAAAACCTACTCCGGAGGAGCATTAAATGAAATTCTCGCTGCCCAAGTCACGGTTGACGCATTATCTGCAGGCGGTGCTGAATGTCGTTCCCGCCAAGTCAACCCTGCCGATTCTTTCAAACATCCTATTTGAAGCCCTCGACGCGAAACTGAAAATATCGGCGACGGATTTGGATGTGACGATAACGGTTTCGCTCGAGGCCGAGGTCGCCAAGAAAGGTTCGGGGGTTCTGCCGGGGAGGATGCTGTTCGATATTATCAAAGAACTTCCGGAGACGGAAATAACGTTCGAGAGCACGGCCAACCGGATCGAGGTGAAGGTCCCCAACGGCAGTTACAAAGTCAGCGCGGTGTCGCCGGATGAATTTCCGGAATTACCGGCGGTGAATTTGAAGAAGCAAGTCAACATGGATGCCGAGACGCTAGCGAATATGATCCGTAGGACCACGTTCGCCTGTTCGCACGACGAGACTCGTCCGGCGCTCAACGGCGTGCTCTGGCAAACAAAGGCGGACCGGATGATCATGGTGGCCACCGACGGCCATCGTCTGGCGCGTGTGGCCGCCGAGAGCGGCGGGTTGAAAGGGGTTTCCGACGATGTCATCATCCCGCCCAAGGTCCTGGACCTGATGGTCAAGTTCCTGCCTGCGGGCATTACCACGATCGGGGTGATCTTCGAGGAAAACCGGATCATGTTCAATTTGGGCGAGCTGGTGTTAAGCTCCCGGTTGATCGAGGGTCCCTACCCGAACTACAGCGCGGTCATACCGGCCAGCACCGACAAACGGATGGAGATCGCCAAGGAGGACTTGCATTCGGCGGTCCGGCGCGTGGCCATCCTGAGCAATTCGTTGACCCACCAGGTGAAGTTTTCGGTTAAGGGGGAAACGCTGACCTTGTCGACCACCAACGCCGACGTGGGCGGCGAGGCCCGGGAAAACCTGGCCTGCGAGTACAAGGGCGAACCGATCGAGATCGGTTATAATGCCGGGTACGTGACCGACATTCTGAGCAAGATCGAAGGGGATGAAGTCGTCTTCGAGCTGTCCAGCGCGGTTTCCGCTGGGATTATTTATGCGGCCGATGTCCCCAAAGAGGATTTTATCTGCCTGCTCATGCCGTTGCGTTTGACCGAATAACCGAAGTAACGATAATGATAAGACCGTCCCTGAACAACGCCGGGGACGGTTTTTCGTTTTCGGCGCGATAAAGAACGTCTCACTTGCGTATCATGGGTAATCAATGAATCCGGCGATGCCGGCGGGTGGAACGTCAGGAGGATACGATGTATATTAAGAGTCTGGATGAGATAGAGAAGTTGGAAATAACCGGCAAGGGGATCGCCAACGTCCGGAAACAGGTTCCCCTCGGCCCGGCGCAGGGGTGGCCGGACCATGTCGTCCGGGTATTCACGCTCGGCCCGGGCGGCCATACCCCCGATCACAGCCATGACTGGGAGCATGTCAACTACGTCATCTCGGGGCGGGGACAAATCGAGATTGACGGGGTCAAGCACCGGTTGGACAAGGGCGCCTTCGCCTTCGTGCCCCCCAACGTCAAGCATCAGTACTCCAATCCCGGCCGGGAAGATTTCGTCATGATCTGTATCGTTCCGACCAAGGGCGAATATTGACCGAGGAGGGGATATGTTTCTCCTGCTGCTTCTGATCACCTTTTGCGTAGCGCTGGTGACCTCAGTGGTTGTCATCCAGTTTTTCCGCAAGCCGACCCTGGCCATCTTCACCCGCATCATCGGCGAGGATATTGCCGTCGCCTGGCACCGCTTCCTCCTGTTCGCTTTCTATGTCGTCGGGGTATCCTCCGGCGTCCGTTTGTGGGCGCTCGAAAAGTACATCCTGCCGGCAACCGCCGAAAAACCGGTGCCGGTACTGGACAGCAACCGCTGGTGGTTCGAGGTCTTCTCGACGGTCATCTCGACGTTGGGCGGTCTGGCCTGGGCGCTGCTGGTCTTTTTCGTGGTGGCGTTAATAGCCTTCGCCCTGGTTCGCCGTCGTCCGGCCAAGACGACGGAAGACCAACGCGGCGTTCAAGCATAAACGTCATCACCTGGTCCAACGGGAGTCTCTGGGGGGCTTCGTTCACCGATTAAGCCGTATCTATCGTATTGCCGCCAAGCCATTTGCACCCCGCGAATAATCCCAAAATGGTCTGCGCGGCAAAAATCTTCTTGACATCGGATGAAACTATTGTAGCTTGTCTTCGTCAACTATGACATCCGCATGAACCATTTGCCGGGGATGTTGATGAGCCAGGTTTTGAAAATCGGCATTATCACGGTCTAACGACCACGAGGAGTACCGTTATTAATATGACCATCATGGTTATGTTTTGGCTTAATCCGGTATCCGCTCGTGAAGAGTGGTCCTGCGGTTGGAGGGGATGCCCATAACAGGCGACCCGATGGTGAAGGAAAATACAACCCGCTGGATCACTCCCTGGTCCGGCGGGTTTTTGTTTGCATACAATGCACGGCGGACCATGGTCTCAAACGCCGTCGCCCGGTCGGGCGACTGAGGGAGAAGTGAAATGGAATCTGCCTATTACGAAGACGATCATCACGACGGTATAAATTCCCGCACGGCGCTGGGGCGGCTGCTGCCGCTTTTGAAACCGTACCGCGGCTGGCTGGTGTTCTGCCTGGCGCTGTTGGCGGTGTCCAAGGGGTTGTATCTGGTCGGCCCCAACCTGATGCGGCACGCGATCGACGTCAACATCCCGGCCGGCGATTATGGCGGCCTGCTGGTTACGGTCGGGTTGTACGTGCTGACTTCCGGCCTCTTTCTGGTCATCAATTATGTCTTCCGGGTGCGGATGGAGATTATCGGCCAGAAGACGATGACCGGCCTGCGCAAGCGGTTGTTCGACCATGTCCTGCGGATGTCGATATCGTTTTTCGACCGCAACCCGATCGGGCGGCTGATGGCCCGGGTGGAGTCGGACACGGAAGCTCTGCGGATGTTGTTCACCAACACCGTGGTGACCATGATCGGCGCGGTGCTGTTGATTTCGGGCATGTTCATCTGGATGTTCACCGTCTCGACGCGATTGACGCTAATCGTCGGCTTGTTTCTGCCGATCATGACGGTGATTCTGTACATATATCATCGTCTGACCACGCCGAAGTGGCTGGTGGTGCGCAAGCGGATGGCCGATGTCACGGCGGCATTGACCGAATATCTTCAGGGCGTGCCGATCATCCAGATTTTCAACCGGGGCCGCGAGGTGCGGCGGCGGATGAACGACATCAATCGCCGCAAGTATCAACCGCAGCTTCGGGCGGAGCTATCGGTGGTGGTGATGTTCAATGCCATCTTCTTTGTCGAGACCCTGATCATGGCGCTGGTGTTGAATGTCGGCGCCCGCTGGGCCGGGGTCGGGCAAATCACCATCGGCACGCTGGTGATGTTTATCGCCTACATCCGGATGTTCTTCGAACCGGTGCATATGGCGGCCGAGGAAATCGCGGTGGTGCAAAAAGCGATCGCCGGGGCCAAGCGGATATTCAACCTTCTGGAGACCGATGAAACCATTCCCGAACCGGTTCATCCGGTGGCCTGGCCGTCGCTGGAGTCGGCGATCACGTTCGACAAGGTCTGGTTTTCATACGGCAACGACGGCAACTATGTCCTGAAGGATGTATCATTCACGGTACCCAAGGGACAGCGGTTCGCTTTCGCCGGGGTGACCGGCGGCGGCAAATCCACCGTGATCAACCTGCTGTTGCGGTTCTATGATGTCCAGAAGGGTCGAATCCTGGTGGACGGCGTCGATATTCGGAACATCGCCACCGAGGATCTGCGGCGGAAGTTCGGACTGGTGCTGCAGGATATATTTCTGTTTCCCGGAAGCGTCGCCACCAACGTGTCGCTGTCGGCCAATGGGTTCGACCGCAACCGGGTGATCGAAGCCTGCCGCACCGTCTCG
>JAQVRW010000334.1 GCA_028700875.1 Candidatus Zixiibacteriota bacterium
GTTGGATATTTCGTACCGCGATTTGACCGGGTCGGTCACCTGGGCGTAGATGACGGCGTCGACCTCCACCCCCACGTTGTCCTTGGTGATGACCATCTGCGAGGGAACATCCAGAACCACTTCCCGCATATCCACCTTGATCACCGTGTCGAAGAAAGGGATAATGACATTCAACCCGGAGTCGAGGATGCGCTGGTACTTACCCAACCGCTCGACCAGCCCCTTTTCGAACGGCCGGATGATGCGGAACGACATCCCCACCATGATAAAGGCGAGGAAAATCAGTGCCGCCACGAAAAACACTAAACCCGGCATATGCCGCCTCCTTGTATCGCGAAGTTACATTTTCTCAACAATAACCTTGGCGCCCTCGACCGACAAGATACGCGCCTTGCCGCCGACGGCGATAGTCGTTTCGCTGCGCGCCTGCCAAACCTGGTCATCGACCACGATCTGCCCGCCTGTGGAAGACACTTCGTTCTTGACGACGGCGGTTTTTCCTATCAGGGCGTCCATATTGCTGGCTACCGGCGCCGGTTTCGTGATCCTGGCCGCGAACCGCCGAGTCAGGGGAATCAGCACCAGCGACACCACCCCGAACACCGCCCCCTGAATGAGGTAGGATTCGGTTAGAAGCGACGTCACCCCGGCGGCCGCCGACCCGACCACGAAACAGGCGAAGATGAATCCGGGCGTGAATATCTCCAACACGACAAAGATCAACGCCGCCGCCAGCCATATGAATAAAGACGTGTACATACCGACCTCCGATCCCAACGACACCCGATGGGAAAGAGCATATCCAGTTATCCGTTGTCTTGGTAAATATACCGGCAACAAAACGGTTTATTCAAGTAAAACTATTGCCCGACCGCCGGTTTCCGTCTGGGGGACGACAGGGCAAAAAGCCCGGCTGAGGGACACAGGGCGTCAAGGACACATTCTTCACAGCGCGGCCGGCGGGCGACACAAACCGCCCGGCCGTGATCGATGAACAGGTGGGTCAGGATGATCCAGTCCTTTTGGTCGATAATCTCCATTAAATCTTGCTCGATCTTGAGGGCGTCGTCATGCCGGGCCAGTTTCAAAAGACTCGACAACCGCTTGACGTGCGTATCGACGACTATTCCTTCCGCCGTGCCGTACCATGTCCCCAGTACCACCGACCCGGTCTTGCGCCCCACGCCGGGAAGTTTGATGATTTCATCGAGGGTGTCCGGCACCCGCCCGCCGTATTCATGGAGAATCATGACCGCCGATTCCTTGATGGACCTGGCCTTGTTGCGATACAGCCCGATAGAGCGGATGTCTCTTTCCAGTTCAGATAGAGAAACCGCCGCGAAATCCTCGATGGTGCGATATTTGCGGAAAAGCGCCGGCGTGATCTTGTTGACCTGTTCATCCGTGGCCTGCGCCGACAGGATGGTCGCCACTAACAGTTGATGCGCCGTTGTGAACGTCAGCGAACAGCCGGATGTCGGATAGGCCTTCTTCAGACGGGTCACGATTTTGGCCGCGCGCTTCTTCTCCGCCTGAACACTCGATGCGATAGTCATGGTTTCTTGAATTTGCGGGCCTGCCGGTCAAAAAGAGGGTTGGTCAGAAGCGTCATCTGTCCCGGCTTCAGAGCCAACTCCGATTTGTCGGCACGGGATATGAACCGGCCGGAAACGATTTCATCCAAGACCTGCTTCATGGCCTTCTTGACCCGGCGGTCGATGACGACCGGCCCGGCGACCGCCGAGCCATATTTTGCCAAAGGCGAAATCCGGTCAAACATCCCTTCCAAACCGTACTGCTTGATCAGGGCGACGATCAGGTCAATCTGGAAAGCGACTTCCAGATAGGCGTTGCGCGGCGGCAGCCCGGCCTCCACCAGCGTCTCGAAACCGAATTTGAGTAGCCGGGCCAGCCCGCCGCAGAGGACCGCCTGTTCCCCGAACAGGTCGCCGACCGCCTCATCGGCGAAAGTCGTCTGCACCAAATGCGTCCGGGGTATGCCGATCCCTTTGGCTAGTCGCAGAATCGTCTTCCGGCCCGATGCTTGCGGCCCCTGATGGACGGCATAAAAGGCCGAGAACGGCGTCTTGGCTTGATAGTTTTCCCGCACGGCCCCCCCTGGGGCATGCGGCGCCAGAAGCAACACCGGAAGATTCGCCGGCGGCGTCACGAGGCCGAAATGGATTGATGATCCATGCAAAAAAACCAGCGCCGGTTTATTCTTGATCGCGGCCCAAAATTTCTTATTCAGGACCGTCTTGTGCCGATGATCCGGCAGGGCCACGATGATTATATCCGCTCCGGCCGCCGCTTTATTCAAATCTGCCGGCCGTATCTTATCTTTCCGGGCGATGGCCCGCGACCGCGAATTGGGGCGCAGGCCGACCGTCACGCGAAAGCCGCTGTCGCGCAGATTCAAGGCAATCGCCCGTCCCTGGGAACCATACCCAAGCACCGCCACGTTTTCATCATGCGCCATAATCACCTCTCTGTCGGCCCAATATACCAACCTCGAAGCCGCCTTCAAATCCCTTTTTCGCGCTGATATTGTCGTTGACAAACAATTGAAAAAGATGATATAGATGGAACATGCCCAGCCGAGAAAAGATTCTGCAGCAACAGGTGACCGCCGCGCTTTTGGAAGACGTCGGCGTCGGGGACATCACCAGCCTGGCTATCGTTGATGATGAGACCACCGGCGTGGCCGAGATCGTGGCCAAATCCGATGGGGTGATCTGCGGCCTGCCGCTCTGTGGATATGATTTCCTGAAAGTCGATCCTGATACCGAATTCAAGGCCCTGGTTCACGACGGCGAACCGTTTTCCCCCGGCGACCGGGTGGCCTTGATCATGGGTCGGCTGCGGTCGCTACTCACCGGCGAACGAACGGCCCTGAATTTCCTGGCCCACCTGTCGGGAATCGCCACCCTTACGCACAAGATGGTCATTGCCGCGGCCAACGACAAAGTCGCCATACTGGACACCCGCAAGACCACCCCGGGACTCCGTTACGTGGAAAAATACGCCGTCGCCACCGGCGGCGGGGAAAACCATCGTTTCGGCCTGTACGACATGGTGTTGATCAAAGACAATCATATCGCCGCCGCCGGCTCGGTGACACGGGCGATCGAACAGGTCCGCGACTATCTGGCTTCCGATCTCTTTCTGCAGACGTTCCATACCGATCCTGCCGCCATCGATATCGAAGTGGAAGTGGAAAATATGGATCAACTGCGGGAGGCTCTCGACGGCGGCATTAAACGAATCCTGTTGGACAACCGCTCCCCGGAAAACCTGAAAGAGATGGTCCGCTTCACCCGCGATCATCCGAATGGAGCCGATATCAAGCTGGAGGCCTCCGGCAACGTCACGCTGGACAACGTGGCTTCCGTAGCCCAGACCGGCGTCGATTATATCTCAATCGGTGCGTTGACTCATTCCGCCCCGGCCTCGGACTTCTCGCTCAAGTTTCTGGACGATGAATAACGCCGCCCTCAACACTCTTTCCGACCAGGTCCTGACGGTCATCCGTCTCCGCCCCGGACGATTTTTCCCGGTCGAACAAATGGCCAAAAAATTCCGCTGTCAGAAATCGGATGTCGTCTTTGTCGTCGATCTGCTGAGGCAGACCGGCTACGACATCCGCGCCGACCGCACCGGCGGATATGCCTTCATCTCCTCTCCCGATCTGCTCCTGGCCGCTGAAATCACCAGCGGCCTCAAAACCGCGTTCGTGGGAAAGACCGTCTATGCCTACAAGTCGGTCCAATCCACCAACAGCGTCGCCGCCCAATTGGCCGACGTCAAGGCCCCCGAGGGAACTATCGTCGTGGCGGAATCGCAGACCCACGGCCGGGGACGGCTGGGACGAATCTGGTTTTCCAAAGAACAGGCCGGCATCTACCTGTCGATCATCCTCTACCCCGATATCGACCCGGTCAAGGCCCCGGGGTTGTCGATTCTGACCGCCCTGTCTTTGGCCGACACCATCGCCGCCTATGACG
>JAQVRW010000335.1 GCA_028700875.1 Candidatus Zixiibacteriota bacterium
TTATGTTAAATTTGGCGCAATTCATAATCGAGATCGAATCGTTTAACGCCAACGTCAACGTGCCGTTGATTCGCAGGGCGTATGAATTTTCCGACAAGGCTCATGCCGGACAAAAACGGGAGTCCGGCGAACCGTATATCACCCATTGCCTTGAGGTCGCTTTCATCCTGGCCGAACAGCACCTGGATTCCACGACTATCGCCGCCGGGCTGGTTCACGACGTGGTCGAGGACACCTCCATCACCATCGAGGATATCCGCAAGGAATTCGGCGATGAGATCGCGCTGTTGGTGGATGGGGTCACCAAACTGGGCCAGGTGAAGTTTAAATCCCGCGAGGAAGAGCAGGTCGAATTCTTCCGCAAGATGCTGCTGTCGATGGCCCGCGACATCCGCGTGATTCTTATCAAACTGGCCGACCGGCTTCACAACATGCGCACGCTCCAATTCGTGGATAAGGAAAAGCGGATACGGGTCGCCACGGAAACGCAGGAAGTCTATGCGCCGTTGGCCAACCGGTTCGGTATCGCCCGTATCAAAGCCGAACTGGAAGACCTGGCCTTCAAATACCTCCATCCCGAGGAATACGAGGAAATTTCCCACCAGATAGAAATGACCCGTCAGGAACGCGACGCCTATATCGCCGAAGTTACCGCGCCGATTAAAAAAGCGCTGTTGGACGAGGGAATCAAGGTCTCGATTTCCGGCCGGGCCAAGCATTTTGCCAGCATCTACCGCAAGATGAAACTGCGCAACCTGCCGCTCGAGGAAATATATGATCTGCTGGCCGTGCGCATGATCGTTTCCACCAAGCGGGAATGCTATGAAGCTCTGGGCGCGGTGCACACCCTTTGGAAACCGGTGCCCAACCGGTTCCATGACTACATCGCCAACCCCAAGCCGAACGGGTATCAATCGCTTCACACCACCGTCTTCGGGCCCAACAGCAAGATGCTGGAAATCCAGATGCGCACCACCGCCATGCATCATGTCGCCGAAAACGGTATCGCCGCCCACTGGCTCTACAAGGAAGGGCGGCAGCAGATGGACAAGGCCGACCGCCAACTAACTTGGCTGCGGGAGGTGCTCGACTGGCAGAAAGACATGACCAACCCGGCCGAGTTTTTGGAATACCTGAAAATCGATCTGTTCCAGGAAGACATCTATGTCTTCACCCCCGATGGCGATCTGATTCATCTCCCGGCCGGATCGACCGCGCTCGATTTCGCCTTTGCCGTCCACAGCGATGTCGGCCTGCATACGGTGGGGGCCAAGATCAACGGCAAGCTGATTCCCCTGGGTTCGGTCGTCAATTCGGGCGATGAGGTCGCCATCCTGACCGCGCCCACGCAGAAACCGTCCCATGACTGGCTGCGGTTGGTCCACACCTCCAAGGCTCGCTCTAAGATCAAACGATGGCTCAAACAGCAGGGCTTCGAACAATCCAAGGCGCTGGGCGAAGAAATCCTCGACCGGGAGCTGAAAAAAGTCCATCTGAACCTCCCCGCGGCGAACGATATGGAAGACATCGCCCAGGGTATGGGGTTCCTTTCCACCGAGGCGCTGCTGGCCGCCATCGGCGACGGCTCTATTTCCGTGCAGCAAATCATGACCAAGATCACCCCCGAACAAATGCCGGAGGTGAAGCAATCGGTCGTAAAACGGTTCTTCGACACCGCCCGGGGGGACAAGGGTATTCGCATCCAGGGGATGGGGAACATGATGTTCCGGTTCGCCGGATGCTGCCAGCCGGTTCCGGGGGAGCAGATCATCGGCTTTATCACGCGGGGGAGAGGGATTACCATTCACCGCGCGGATTGCAGCATGGTGCAGGAATTGTCGCGGAGTCCCGAACGGCTGATCCAGGTCGAATGGGACGCCGACAAGGGGCAATCGTTTATCGTCAAGCTGGATATCCTTCTGGAAGACCGCAAGTATATGCTTCGGGACATCACGCAGGTCATCTCCGACACCGACGCCAACGTCCGCGGGGCGGAAATCTCCGGAAAGGGCGGGCCGGTTGTCGGCTCTTTTGTCGTCGAAATCAAGAACTTGTCGCACCTGAACCGGGTTATAGAAAAGGTCAAGAAAATCAAAGGGGTCATCTCCATCGAGCGGGCCAAGGGCGTCGATATCGATACCATGGCCGGAAGCGATGGCGCCATTTCATAGGAAGATTCGATATGGCGGAAAAAAAGTGTTCCGCGTGCGGAGAAACGTTGACGGCCGAAGCCCGATTTTGTCCGGCCTGCGGCCGGGCGGTCGGCCAGACGAGTCGGGACAAGAAGCCTTCCCTGAAAAATCATGTCTTCATTCTCTCCGTGCTGCTGCTGGTGGCGGCGATCTATCTGGTTGTCCAGATGATCTCGCCTGCGGCTAAGGCCGGGCCGAAAGCGATGTCTCCGGAAGCTGAGATGTATGGTGGGCAACAACCAGCGGGCATGGATATGAACGCGTTCATCGCCGGGTTGCCCAAGGAATTTGAATCGCTGGTATCGATGGGCAACGCTCTCATGGATCAGGGGCGCTATGCCATGGCGGTGGAATGCTACACCCGGGCCTTGGCCCAACATCCCGATGATGCCAACGTTCTTGTAGACCTCGGTGCCTGCCAACATTCTCTCGGGCAGAATCAGGAAGCGATCGGCACCTTCATGAAAGGGTTGACCATCGACCCCGGCCATAAGATAGCCAAGTACAATCTCGGCATCGTCTATTGGGGACTGGGAGACACCGCTCAGGCTCGAAGCTGGTGGGAAAAGTTCGTGAAAGAAAGCCCCGCCTCTGAAATGAGAGATCAAGTGGAATCGCTGTTGGTGGAATTAAACCGTAATCATTAGCACGAAATTTCGAGTTGCCGGCGCGGGCGCCGCACTATGAATAAATGAAATCCCATACCGTCCTGGGGTTGCAAAGCGGCCCCGGCGATGGTTTATGTCGGAAACAGGCGATGGCTTCGATTACAGTCTTGTATAACCAGAGCCGGCTTTTCATGAAACGTCAGGTCAATGACCTGCTGGATTTCGTCTACCCGCCGGTTTGCGGCCTCTGCGGCCATCCGGCTGATTCCGATGATCGACTGGTTTGCCGTTCTTGCTGGAATTCGATAACCACCATCGAAGAGCCATTTTGCCTCAACTGCCGCGAGTTTATCGAAACCGGCGTCTCCTGTCCCTGGTGTGACGAAAACGCCATAACCGTCTTTTCTCTGGGTATTTACGACGACGTCCTCCGGTCGATACTCCACGATCTAAAATTCGGCTGTTTGAAACCTTTGGCGGAAGTCGTCGGCGCGCAACTCGCTGCCCTAATTGACGATAAGCGCCAATCCTTAAAGTTGGACATGATCGTGCCGGTCCCGCTCCACTCCAGCCGGTTGTACCACCGGGGGTTCAACCAGGCGGAAGAAATCGCCCGGGAAATCGGCCGATGCCTGGATATTCCCTGCCGCCCCGATATTCTCTACCTGACCCGCAAAACTCGTCGCCAATCCCGCCTGTCGGCGGCTCAGCGGGAGGCCAACGTCCGGGGAGCCTACGCCGTGGCTAAACCGGAGGCCGTGAAGGGGCGGTCGCTGCTTCTGGTAGACGATATTACCACAACCGGGGCCACTTTAAGGGAAAACGTCCGGGTCCTGAAAGCGGCCGGCGCCGGGCGGGTGACCGCGGCCGTGGGCGCCACGGTCGTATAAAACGGTTGCCCAACGCCTCCGATAGGGCCATAATAATCTCATGACCGAGGAAAAAATTCCGGGCGGCGATGTCTATCCGGAAATTGAGCTGTTTTTACAGGCCGTGGCCGTCGAGGAAGGGTTGTCCCCCAATACCATCGCCGCCTATCGCCGCGATCTGCAGGACTTCCAGCATTTCGTAGGGGGGATTGCCCCCGAACGGATTGCGCGCAAAGATATCGTCCGCTTCCTGAATGCTCTCTATGCCTGCGGCCTCCGGCCGACCACGGTCAATCGTCGCCTGTCGGCCGTCCGGAAG